>JAJCYN010000384.1 GCA_029262915.1 Flavobacteriales bacterium | reverse complement strand
AGTTAAACTTGATATAGTCAAACAAGAAAAGCAGGAACAACTAAATACTACTTTTGAAGTTAAAGAAGAATCAAAAAAAGAAATCAATGGCTCTGCTACCATTAAATTTAAAAATAGAAGTAAAACTCGTCACCTTTACGAAAAACCCAATAAACATAGAAAAGGTAAAGGTCCTCAACCAAAAAAACGAATTGTTTTTTAAAAAGTTACCTATAGTTTTGTTATAAGCCATTCTACGTATAAAAATTGTTACTCTCTCTTATATTTATCTCTTTATAATGTCAATAACTTGACAGCAATTAAGGTTAATTTAACTTTATTTTGTATTATTGACTATGCTTAAAGCAAGTTTATGAACCAAGAAAGTCAAATTCTTAAAAAAGCAGATAATTTTGTATTTGAATTATTTAAAACCTCAAACACAGAAAATCTACTCTATCATAATTATAAACATACTTATGATGTGGTTACTGCCTGTAATGAAATTGCTAAAGGAAGTGAGTTAAATAATAGTGATTTAGAACTAATTTTATTATCCGCTTGGTTTCATGATGTAGGCTATTTAGAATCTTGTGAAAATCACGAAGAATTAAGCGTAAAAGTTGCAACAGAGTTTTTAACTAAAGAGAGTTATAATGAAGACAAAATAGCTCAAATTACAGCTTGTATTTTGGCAACTAAAATGGAAAAAAAACCAACTACTCTTTTAGAAGAAATTATTTGTGATGCAGATATGAAAGGTCTAAGCAGCCCTATTTATTCTGAAAGAACAAATTTATTGAGAGAGGAATGTGTGCTACTTAAAGGTGTTAGTATGACAGAGGCAGAATGGTTAGAAAAAGAAGTGGAATTTTTAACTGCACATCGATATTATACCAAATATGCTCAGCTTAATTTTAATGAAAACAAAGTGAAGAACTTGGTAAGTGTTCAAGCTGGATTAAAGAAGTTCTCAAAAAAAGTAAGTGAACAAGGACAAAAATCGAGATTAAAAAAAGAAGAGTTAAAACTCAAGGTTAAAAAAGCTGAAATTCCTGAAAAAGGGATAGAAACAATGTTTAGAACGGCACTAAAAAATCATATGGAATTGAGTGCTATTGCCGACAATAAAGCAAACACAATGCTAAGTATTAATGCTTTAGTTCTTTCTATTATTATGTCGTCTTTGTTTTCTAAATTTGATAAACACCCTGAATTAATGCTACCAACAATATTTATGTTAATTATTTGTTTGGCAACTATTGTAGTAGCAACACTTTCTACTAAACCTAAAATTACAGGAGGAAAATTTTCTACAGACGATGTAAAAAAGAGAAAAACGAACCTCTTGTTTTTTGGAAATTTCCATAAAATGGAATTAACCGATTACGAATGGGGAATGAAAGAAATGATGAAAGACAAAGAGTATTTGTACAGTTCTTTAACTAGAGATTTATATTCTTTGGGAGTAGTATTAGCCAGAAAATATATTTATTTAAGATGGTGCTATCTTATTTTTATGTACGGAATGATTGTATCTGTTCTTCTTTTTGGAGCTGCTAATTATTTAGGACATTAATGCTCTTTGTTCTCGGTTTCACAAATCTTTTTAAACTTAGATAAAGATTGTTTAATGGCTCCACCCATAGCCATTTCAAAAATAAATTTCTTAAAAAAAGAACTGGTGTGGTGAATTTCTACAGAGAGTTTACAATTGTTTTTATCAATTTCTTCCAAAACAAAAACTTGGCTAAAGGCAGGGTAAACTCCTGAAGGGTCAACATTTTCGGCATAAACTATTTTGTCTTGTAAAACTTCATTTTTAGCAGTTTCAATATGCAAAGAGTTTAAAGGCAACACACATTCGTGTTGAGTACCAATTCGTTCTATCTTATTGCTGTCGTATTTAACTCGTTTTAATCCAACAACCCATTCTGGCTTCCGTTCTAAACTAATTAATAGTTTATAGGCTTCTTTTATATTGCATTTAATTTCTTTTTTAAACTGTAGCGGAATTGTAGCAACAGTTAATTCTTTTCGTGGTGGAAGTTCTGGAACATCTTTTAATAAAGAAGTAAGGTAAGTGTATATGTAATTTACTTCACCAACATCTTCATAATTAGTAGTTCCATTTTGTAAATTTACCCAATTCGGTAAGCTAGTTGAGTTGATATTTGAAGTTGTATTTTCTGAAATTAAAACATATTCGTGTTCAGGAATATTGTTTTTCATCAATTTATGAGCTGTAGTAACATCTGCTCCCATTAATTGAAAATGCCCTAAAATGTTTCGTTCAATTACATTTCCATAATGAACAACAAATTTTAAAGTTAGACTAGATGTATTAGAACATGAACCACAATCACAAATGCGGTCTCTATCGTAGTATTTAATGTGTTGATGAAAAGCTAAAAACATTTTTTCGCATTGCTGATAAATTGCTTCCAAACTAGGTTTTTTTCCATTTCTATAGAAAAAAACAGCATCGCCTTCAATTTCGGCAACCTTTAAATCTAAGGTGTTATTTTCAATTATTATTTCTAATAATTCAGCAATAATATGAGCCCCGTGAACAATTTCAGTTTCATTTATAAACTTAGTGAAACCACTAATATCGGGTATCAGTAAAAGAGATTTTTTTAAGATGCTATTTGATTCCAAGTTTTACTATTTTAGTACAGCGAAAATACGATTAATAAAGAGCTTACATTGTCTATACATTGACCAATTTTAAGTTTGATTAATAGGATATTTGGAGTATAAATAAAACAAGCACGATGCAAAAATATTTTGACAGAGAATTAAGTTGGTTATCCTTTAATTATAGGGTGTTACAAGAAGCAATTAATCCTGAAGTTCCATTAATAGAACGTTTACGGTTTTTAGCCATTTACTCTTCTAATTTAGATGAATTTTATCGGGTTAGAGTAGCTTCTTACATGCACATTTTAAAATTACAAAAAGCGGAAGGACTTGAACAGGATGCAGGAATTAAAAAGCTCTTAAAAAAGATAAAAAAAACCGTTAATAAACAACAAACTGAATTTGGTAGAATTTTTAATAAAGAGTTAATTCCTTTATTGGAAAAAGAAAATGTTTTTTTAATTGACCAAGATCAAATAGATAAAGAGCAACACCAATTTTTAGAAAAGTACTTTGATAAAAAAGTTAAACCTCATATTGAGATAAGAGATTTAAAAGAAAAGAAGAAAACCTTTTTAAAAAATAAAGGACTTTATTTAACCATAGAAATTACCAATAACGAAGCTGAAAAATCTTATTATTTAGTCAATATTCCAACAAGTAAAGCAGGTAGATTTACCGTGTTGCCAAGTCAAAAAGGAGAGGAAGTTATTATTCAACTTTCTGATGTAATGCGTTTGTTCATTCATAAATTGTTTCCAGAAACTGAAATATCACAATGCTATGCTGTTAAATTAACTCGTGATGCTGAATTGTATTTAGAAGAAGAAATTGCAGAAACAATAGAGGAAAGGATATCTACAAGTTTACATAAACGTAAAATTGGTGATCCTTCGCGGTTTTTGTATGATGAAAAAATGCCAAAAGAAATGCTAAAAATATTCCGTAAGAAATTAGGAGTAAAAAAAGATGAACTAATTCCTGGAGGGCGATACCATAATTTTAACGATTTCTTTGGTTTTCCTGTTCCAGATAATGATAAACTATTTTACGAACCATTGGATACATTAAATCATCCAACACTTAAAGATTATCCTTCTTATTTTGATGCAATTACTGAGAAGGATTTTATGTTGCATTTTCCATATCAGAATTATAATCACGTTTTGGAGTTTATAGAAGAAGCTGCTGTAGATGAAAAAGTAGAAGAGATAAACATTACACTGTATCGTGTTGCTGAAGAGTCTAGAGTTTGTAAAGCACTAATTGGTGCAGTTAAAAAAGGAAAAAAAATAACCGTCTTTAACGAGGTAAAAGCTCGTTTTGATGAGGAACTAAATATGCATTGGGGAGATAAAATGAAAGCGGCAGGAGTTAATGTCTTGTACAGTTTTGATGAATTGAAAGTCCATTCGAAAATTTGTTTGGTAAAAAGAAGAGAGGATAAAAAGCTAGTAAATTATGCTTATTTCGGAACGGGTAATTTTAATGAAGCTACTGCAACCATTTATTGCGACCACGCATTGTTAACCAAAAACAAAGCGTTAACCAAAGATTTAGAAGGTGTATTTAATTTTTTAATCGGAAAAAATAAATCACCAGAATTTAAGCAATTGTTGGTTGCACCTTTTAGTATGCGAACTCAGTTTGAAGCGTTAATTGACAATGAAATTAAACTTGTTCAGGAAGGAAAAATTGGTAAAATGACTTTAAAAATGAACAGTTTGGAAGATAGACAAATGATTAAAAAACTGTATGAAGCAAGTAATGCTGGAGTTAAGATTACCATTATTGTTCGAGGAATCTGTTGTTTAATTCCTGGAGTGGAGGAAATGAGTAAAAACATTAAAGTAATTAGTATTATAGATCGTTATTTAGAACACGGAAGAATTTATATTTTTAACAATGATGGAGATGAAAAACTATATTTAGCTTCAGCAGATTGGATGAAAAGAAACCTAAGCCATCGAGTAGAAGTCGGTTTTCCAATCTTAGATAAAAACGCTAAAAAGGAAATTAAAAAACTGATTAAATTGCAACTAAAAGATAATGTAAAAACAAGGCGATTAAATATGACTCAAAGTAATCCTTATAAAAAATCAATAGCAAAAAAGAAAGTAAGAGCTCAGTTTGATTTTTATCGTTATTTGGAGGAAAAGATAAAGTAAATACTTCATTTTAGATTAACTGTCATCCTAACCTTATCGAAGGATAAGGTTAATGCTTGAGTCTGTAAGAAGAATAGTTCGATTGGAAGGTATAAATTCCGAGATTAATAATTTCTAATTAACATTTAGTTTTTTTCACGTTCTTTGTATGATGTTACTAAAAACTTATCTCTTATTATTTGTAGTTACATTTTTTGCAACAACAATAAAAAGCCAACCAACTAATAATAATGTAGAAAAATCAGTAATAGATTCAACTTTATTTGTTTACGGAAAAACATTTTTTCTAACAGGAGATTTTAATAAGGCAAGAACAATTTTTCACCAAGTACTTGCTAATATTGATACTACTGCACAAAAAGCAGATACTATAGCAGGTCTATATAAATATATAGCAGGCATATATAACTATGTAGGGGGATCCTACTATCATCAAAAAGATTTTGAAAATGCATTGAAGTATTTTGGTTTGGCATTGAAAATAAGAAAAAAACTAGATAACCCAACGCAAATAGCAAATAGCTATAGTAACATTGGACTAGTTTATGTTGAAAAAAAAGAATATCAAAAAGCATTAAACTATCATAAAAAATCTTTAGAATTATTTTATGAAAAACAGCATGACAATGGTATTGCAAATCAATTGAATAATATTGGAGAGGTCTATTATTGTTTAAAAGAATACAACAAAGCAGAAAGCTATTTTATTAGTTCTTTAAAAATAGCAAAAAAACTAAATGACGAAGATAGGTTATTAGATAATTATGTTGATCTAGTTAATAATTATTTTGCTAAAAAACAATATGATAAGGCAAATGAATATTATCAAAGTCTCATAAAGCTGTCGAAAATTATTAGCAGAAAAAAATCTGAAGAATCAGCTAGGAAACAAGTGGAATTTAATATAAAAAAGAAAGAACATAAAAATACACTTTTGTTAAAAGAAATAGAAGCTCAAAAATATAAACAATATGGTCTTTTTGGAGCACTCTGTTTTTTAGGAGTTTTGATCGTACTTTTTTTTCTTAACCAAAAAAATTATAAAAAAAGAAAAGAAGAAGAAGTTGAAAAGTTATTAAATAAATTAAAATTAATAAAGACAGAAACTTTAGTAGATAAATTTATTAGCTCTCATCAAAAACAAGAAATTCCTATTAATAAGCTAAAAATAGAACGATATTGTAAAGGAAAATTAAATGAAACTGATTTTAAAATATTAAAGACCATTTATCTAAATCCTATTATTTCAAACAAACAAATTGCAGAAACGATATATTTAAGTATTCCAGGTGTTAAATCTTCGTTTACAAAAATGTATGAACTTTTTAATATTAAAGAAGCCACTCAAAATAAAAGGATTTCCCTTGTAATAAAAATTGCTGAAATTATACAAGAAGAGGAATAACTACCACTTTATTTCCTTATTTTTTTCCATACCCAAGTATGAAAACTCCGTTTTCATACTTGGGTATGGAGTTATTATTTGCTAATCTACCTATGTTTGAAACTGAGTAATTAAGAAATAATTCACGCCTTATGAAAAAGAAAAGCTTACAATTAACAATAATTTTCCTCTTTGTACTTTCAACGTTCAACTCAAGTGCACAAAACATAGGTGTCAACGCTACAGGTATAGCACCAAACCTTTCTGCTGGATTGGATGTGGATTTTACCAATAAAGGTTTTTTGGTTCCTCGTATTGCTTTAACAGGAGTTAGCGATGCCGCAACAATTGCTAGCCCTGCTACGAGTTTGTTAATTTACAATACCAATGCTGGATTACCAGATGGAGTAGGATATTATTATAATTCAGGAACACCCGCTGCTCCAGTTTGGATTCGATTTATGACAGGAGGAACTCCAAGTAACGATTGGGCTTTATTAGGCAATTCAGGAACCAATCCAGCAACTAACTTTATTGGAACCACCGATGCTCAAGATTGGGTTATTAAAACTAACAACACCGAAAAAATAAGGGTACAATCTGGAGGGAACGTAGGGATAGGAACAACGAATCCCTCCCAATCTCTTCATACAACTGGAAACATACGAACAGACGGTAGAACAATCTTATTCGGTACTTCTCAAAATCTAATTGGCGATAATAGTTCTGCTTTGTATTGGAGTGGTGCACATAGCACAATTACTCAGATGATTTTCAGAGATCTTCAAAACACTCAATATGGTAGAGTATATGGTTCTGGAAATGGAGCAAATTTTGGACTGTTAGATGGAGATGGCCAATGGTCTTATTTGGCAGCTAAAGACAATTATACAGCATTTCGAATTAACAATCTCGAAAAAATGAGAATACAAACAGATGGTGATGTCGGAATAGGAACAACAAATCCCACTTTTAAACTACATGTTATTGGCAAAATAAAATCAGATGGTATTACAGAAACTTCTGATGAACGCTTAAAAGAGAATATTGCAACCATAGATAATGCATTGATAAAAGTCTTGGCATTAAGAGGTGTTTATTTTGATTGGAAAACTGAATTAGATATGGATACCACCAATCAAATGGGTATAATAGCACAAGAAATGGAAAAAGTAATTCCAGAAGTAGTAAACACTGATGAAGAGGGATATAAATCAATAGAGTATGCTAAGTTGGTGGCTCTACTTATCGAAGCCATTAAGGAACAAGAAAGCGTTATTCAAACCCAAAAGACAAAATTAACACTTCAACAAGCTCAATTATCTAATGTGCAATCAGATTTAGGTACATTAAAAGCAATGATAAACCAACTAATATTAAAGGAAGAAAACACAGTTATTACTAATCGGTAATATTTTAAATAAATATAAAATGAAAAAATTACTTATATCTGTAATAATACTATCTACTTACATTTCAGCTTTTACCCAAACTAACACTTGGACAGGAGCAACCGATAGCGATTGGCATAAAGCATGCAACTGGAGTTTAAACTTAATACCAACTTGTGTACACAATGTAGTTATACCTAATGTTGCTAATGATCCCATTATCACCGGAATAGCTCATTGTAATACTATTGATATTCAATCAGGATCAGGAGCACTCTTAACTATTAATAGTTCAGTTAGTGGCAATTTAGAAATAGGCACTTGTCCTACACTTGCTACAAATAATGGAGGATGTTTTGTTTTTCCTTGTGGTGGTACTGTAATTCCCGTTATAGAAGTTGTTTCTGGAGGGGGCAGAATATGGATGGACAGGAACTTAGGAGCTAGCCAAGTAGCTACAAGCAGTACCGATGCAGCAGCTTATGGCGATTTATACCAATGGGGCAGATGCTCTGATGGGCACGAAAAGCGGACAAGTGGTACAACAGCTACGTTAAGTACAACTGATACACCAGGACACGGTAATTTTATAACAATAGGTGTACTTCCCGGGGATTGGCGAAATCCTCAAAACAGTCTTTTATGGCAAGGAGTAATGGGTATTAACAATCCTTGTCCAACAGGTTACCGAGTTCCAACCGAGGTAGAATTAAATGCAGAACGCTTGAGCTGGAGTACTAATAATACAGCCGGAGCTTTTGGTTCTCCTTTAAAACTAACCGTTGGCGGTTTTCGTAGTATTACTAGTACGTTCACCCTGGTAGGCACCCGAGGTGCCTATGGAACCAGTACCGTTAGTGGTGTTAACGCCTGGTACTTACGTTATAATAGTAGTACAGCTTTTAGCTTTGCCGCCAATAGAGCAAATGGGTTTTCAATCCGTTGCATTAAAAATTAAAAAAATGAATAATAAAAATACTTATAGTATCTCTATTAGCAATTACAGGATTTCTTTAAAATGTTAAGATAAATGCTACAAGAGCTTTACCCAATTTATCTGCTCTATTCGATTTAAATTCTTTCAATTAGGTTTTTTTAGATAAAAACACAAGATTAGTATTACATCCAATTTATGTTGAACAAGCTAATACTTGAGTTAATTATAAACTTTCGCTATTTATTAATGTTTAATTTAAACTCTCAATAAAAGCAGTTAGCCTACCACTATACTCTTTCGCAATTTCTTCTAAAGGAGTTTTATCAGCTCCAGGCATATACATTATTCCGTGACAAGTCATAGTTGTTAAATATTCCATTTTACAAAAATCGGCAGTTCCTTGAAATGGAAAAACAGTTTGTTTAATAAAATCACTGGTATAACCATCTTTTGAACTTCCTGTTGTGTAAGAACACATTATTTTTTTACCTTCTAAATTGTATGAGCCTTCACCAAAAGCAAAACCATACGTTAATACTTTATCTATCCATTCTTTTAAAATGGCAGGAGTAGCCAACCAATATAAAGGATATTGAAATATAATTAAATCGGCTTTCAATAAGGCTTGTTGTTCTGCTTCTACATTAATTTTAAAATCAGGATAAAGTTTAGTCAAATCTCTCACTTCAGCATTACTAAATTGAGCAACAGATTCACTAATTATTTTATTTCCTATGGAGGCTTCCAAATTTGGATGAGCCAATATCATTAAAGTGTTTTTCATTTTTTAATGCATTATACTTTCAAAGCTTAAAAGTAAAAAATAAAATAGTTGTTGGTAAATAAAGAAAGTTGTATTTTTCGAATTTTAGGTTATTCTTTCTTTTAAAACCTTCAGGTATGCTTCTCCTTTTATTTTGCTCTCTAACCAACTAATAATATCAAAATAATCTAATACTTTGTTTTCATAAGTGTCTTTTGTTATTTCTTTTAATTCTATTTTTAATTCGTTAAAAGCAGTTATAATCTCTTGTTTTGTATTAATCTTTGGAATTTTTGTTCTAATAAATTTCAGGATAGATTTTTCAAATTCGAATAACC
>JAJCYN010000383.1 GCA_029262915.1 Flavobacteriales bacterium | reverse complement strand
CTTTCCATTAAATCAATATCTTCAGTTATCATTGATTTTACTAAATGAACAGGATAAATATCCATAGGAAATACTTTCTCATATTCACCTGCCATAACAAAGGCCCTTTCTTCTCCATTCATATTCGCATCTAAATCGTGCTCCTTGTTAGGAGATAAAAACGAAAACGAAGTTCTTGATAAACTAAATCCATTAAATCCAAAGAATGGTAGCCATCCCATAAATCTATTTTCGCCACCTACAGGAATTACCGTCAATTGATAACTATAAAATCCTAAATGGCCATTTCCGTCAACTTGGGTCCCTGTTAGCGGATTTCCACTGATATACCTCCCATCATCCTCTACATTTCCTTTTAAAATATCTCCAATATTTGCTCCTAAAATGGTTTTAACATATTTAGGTGAGGTTACCTTAGATCCGGCAACCACAATAGCCCTTGAAGCATCAAACTTTCCTTCTTTAAACAATCTTCCAATCGTCAATACATCTAGAGCACTTAACACCCACACTACTTCTCCTTTATTAACGGGATCAATATGATGCATTTGAATACCAACGTTACCTGCTGGATGTGGCCCTGAAATTTTATTGATTTGAACATCCTTAGCTCCCGAAAACGCTTCATCTGCGTTTGAATTACCCGTAATATTCAGGTGAACCGTTCCTGAAGTTAATTTAGTTAAGGCATCTAATCCTGCCTGTAAAACTTCTCCCTGTCCGTGAACAATAAAACCAAAATCTGGAGCTAAAGGAGCTGAATCAAAAGCGGTTACATGAATTGCCTTTGGCGTGTCCGCAGGATTCGCAATAACATCATAAGGTCGCTGACGTACAAATGGCCAAACTCCACTTTTAAGCATATTATCTAAAATTTCTTCTTTAGACATACTACTCGGATCTCCCTGTTTGAAGGTTTCATATGTAATGTCACCGTCAGCTCTTACTTTTACTTCTAAAATCTTCCTTTTCTCTCCTCTATTGATTTCTGTTACTTCACCACTAATCGGAGAAGTAAATAATACCTTATCATTTTCCTTATTGTAAAAAATTGGAGATCCAGCTTTCACTTTATCACCAACCTTAACAGACAACTTTGGAATTAATCCAGGAAAATCAGTAGGTTTTAAAACAATATCAGATGTAGAAACAGGATTGGCGTATAGTTTTTCGGCAGAGCCTTTTAACTTAATGTTTACGCCTTTACGAATTCTTACGTCTTTTGACATATATCTATTTTTGTGGAATAAGACAACAAAATTAGAAAATTGAATGCTATTTCAAAGTAAAACAAAAAGAATTTCTAATAAAATAGACCAGTTATAATTTAGATGAGTTCAATGTCGTAATTTTGACAATAAAGTTACCATTTATGAGGATTCATTTAATGAGGTTTACAACACTAACAGTCATCATTCTGAGCATCATATTTATGTTATGCAGTTCATCAAAATTCATTGATAAAAATGATGATGATTATGCGGTTGAAAATTATATTCGCTATGATGATTATACCTATGATGACAGTATAAAATCGGTACTACTTTTTAATACGCGTAGTGAAATGAGTTACCCAATTATTACATTAAACGGTGGAGAAATCATTAAACTTAGCTTCGATGATTTAAGAAGGGAGAATAGTGTTTATAATTACACTGTAATTCATTGCAACGCCAATTGGGAACCCTCTGAATTAGAACAAAATGAATACATTGAAGGTTTTTTTGAAGATGAAATTTTCGATTTCAGATATTCCAATAATACTGATTTATACTACACGCATTACAACGTTACCTTTCCTAATGAGAATATGAAATTAACTAAATCTGGCAACTACATTGTTAAAGTATATAAAGTTAATGATGCTACTCACCCTATTTTCACCAAACGGTTTATGGTTTTTGAAAGTAATGTTGCTATTACCATGAACATTAAAAGAGCAACCGATGTAAATGAAAGTTATTATAGGCAAGAAATTGATTTTAAGATAAACCATGAAGGTTATGATATAAAAGATCCTTTTGGAAGGTTAAATGTGGTGCTAATGCAAAACTATCGTTGGGACAATGCGATTACTGGATTGAAACCAAAATTCATTAATGATACTGAATTAAATTACGATTACAACAATAGCGAAAATGCTTTTGATGCCAACAATGAGTTCAGAGAGTTTGACATTAAAAGTATAAAATACCAAACCATTAGGGTTAAAAAAATACAGTTTGAGATAGAAGATCAATTGCAACATATCTATTTATTGGATGATGAAAGACGCTCTTTTAAACAATACTATTCGCAACCAGATTTAAATGGTAATTTTTTAATTAAAAGAAATGAAGGGCAAGACAGCGAAATAGAAGCGGATTATGTTAAAGTACACTTTAAGTTACCCTATACTCCTCCTTTAAAAGATGGCAACCTTTATTTGTTTGGGAAATTTTGCGATTGGAAATTTAAGGAAGAACTAAAATTAGATTACGATACAGCTAATTTACAATACACTAAAGTCGTTTTACTGAAACAAGGGTATTACAATTATCAATATTGTTTTGTAAAGGATGGTTCTAAAAATACAGGTGACATTTCTGTGGTAGAAGGCTCTCATTATGAAACCAAAAACGAATACTCCATTTTAGTTTACCATAGAGAGTTAAACGATAATTATGACAGACTGGTTGGTTTTGCTACGGGTACAAATGAATGATTTGTTGGGTATAAATGAAAATATATATCAAATAAAAGCTGTTTACTTCTCAATACATTTTTATTCTTTAAAACACTCAAAATGACAAGCCTTTATTTAGTTTGAAGCCAACGCATTAAATACTTATTATAAACTTCATAGTAGGGTTTTTCTACCGCAGTATCATAAAATACCATTTCTTTTGTTAAAAGCGCTTCTATACCTCTAGTTACCATTGAAGGTGACCCTAAATTATTTGTTGTAATAAAATCTTTTGCATTAGGTTGGTATAAACGCTCATGCTTAGCAATAGCCTTTAGCATTTTCCATTGACCTACAGTTAATAAATTACGATACTGATAAAAAGTAGGCTCTTGTACTTTTAAAATTTCTAAAGCAGTTGTCTTAACATCATTTATATTTATTTTGTCTATATTTTTAGTAAAGAGTCTATTACAAAAATATTGTGTATAAAAAGTATGCAACATTGTAAATTCACAAATAAAATCTACTGCATCGTCAGTAATAGTCTTTTTATATCTTTTAAAGGTTTTACCAATGAACAACACATATTTTTCTTTAGGTATAAAGTCAAGATATAAATTAGTGCAGCTAGCAAAAAAAGGTCGTTTAGCACTGTTAAATATTTCGTGCATCATTTTTTGGTTACTTCCGCAATAAATAAAAGTAGTTTTTTTTAGTTGCTGCATTTGTGTACGTAAAAGAGCCTCAATATTCTTTTCTGGGTATGTTAAAATTTGTTGAAATTCATCAATGGCAAAAACTACATTTACATTTTGTTGGTCTAAAAAAGCAAACAATTGTCCCATTGTATTTGCTTGTTGTTCTTGCCTTGCTGAATTAAATGTAACAGTCGGATTACCTGAAAGCTCATCAAAACTAATTATTGGTCTTAGCGACTGTATCGTTTCAATTATTTTTTTTCCTAAACTTTTATTGGGTGGAAATGCGTTATAAATTCCTGTTGCCAATTGATTAATAAATTCAGTAAGATTATTGGTACCAAGTATATCTACGTATATACAAACTATCTTCTTATTACTTTTCAACAATTCAAAAACATGCCTAATCAAACCAGTTTTCCCTAATCTTCTAAAAGCAAAAAGAGTTACATTTACTTGATTATTTATGTAGTCTACAAGCCTTGTTGTTTCTTCTTCCCTATCACAAAAGTAAGTCTTGCCCTTGTACCCCTGTATAACAAAAGGATTACATTTATTCATACAACAAATGTATATAAGATTTTTAAATTACACAAAATGTATTACACAAAATGTAGAATATGGTTATTCTGCTACAAACGGAACTCCAAAGTAAAATTCTAGTACTTTTAACTTAAACATAAAATCGTACTTGCTCTGTATGAGTTGAGATTCTGCATTAACCAAGTTGTTTTTTGATTGATTAAAATCAAAAGAATTAATTGCACCAGCTGAAAAACGCTCTTGTGCATAGTCAAATGCTTTAGTTTGTGCTGTTACTGATGTTGTTGCCGCATCATAAGATTTTGATGAAGCTAAAGCATCAGTATAAGCCGTTTGGATCGTTTCTCTTAAACGTAAACGTTCACTTTCTAGATTATACTGTATTTTTTGGTAACTGACTTTAGATTTGTTTACATTACTTCTAAACTGATAACGATTAAATATCGGGATATTCAAAGACAAAACAATGGACTGCCCAAAGTTATCATTAAGCTGATCACTAAATAAAAATGGAGTAATATCAACAGTGCTTTGTCTGTGCTGGTAGGCTGTATTCATCCCAAAGCTTAGCACCAAAGAAGGGTAAAAACTAGCTCTGGCAATTTTGATGCTTTTTTCAGCACTCATAATATTCAACTCAGCTAATTTAATTTCTGGAAAAGTTTCATTGGCTTTATTGTAGATAGTGTTAACATTATTACCCAATATAGTCTGATTTCCAACGTCAATACTAATGTCCTGGACCTCAATACTCATAACTTCTAACTGAAGTAGCTGAGCCAAATTTAAACTGGAAATCACTAGGGTATTTTGAGCTACGATCAAGTTCTGATTATCTGTGGCCAATGTAGACTCAATGTTCAACAAATCTCCTTGAGGTAAAACTCCAGCCGAGACTAACTCCTCTACCCGTTTTACTTCACTCTGACTAATTGCAATTTGAGATTCGGCAACCTTTAATTGTTCCTTAGCAAATAATATTTGTAAGTAAGCATTCACCACATTTAAAGAAATATCATTTTTCATTTTTGCTATAGCAGCATCCTCTATATCTAAACCAATCTTTGCTTGTTTTAAAGTATGAACATTAGCAAACCCATCGAACAGATTGACTGATGAATTGATACTAAAATTGTTTGATCTAAAATCTGCTGGAATTCTAGCTCCAGAAACGCCAATGGAAGAACCAAAATTATAACTTTGAGAAGCACTCGCATTCAAGTTAGGTGCAAAATTCCATTTCGCAACTTTAACATCCTCAACAGCAATATCCTTGTCTAATAGCGACTGTTTAACTGAGATGTTGTTTTCTAAAGCATAATCAACACACTCTTTCAGTGTCCATACTTTATTCTCTTGAGCGCCAACATTGCTCAATAGGCTAATAGCTATTATTGATAATGTAATCCTCATAACTGTTATCTTTTTTTCTTTTTCTTATCCTCATCAGATTTTTTCTTAAACGGCTCCGTGATGTTCCAAACTTTCACTTTATCTTTTTCGGTTAATCCATCCAGAATTTCTACCATAATACCATCAGAAAGTCCTAACTCAACATATTGTCGTTCAAAATCTTGGTCACCTAATTCTAATTCTACAAAAGGTTCTTCTGTTTCTTCATCAAATTGGACTAGTGCTTCCTTAATTGCCAAAACATTTTTCTTTTCTCCAATAACAATAGTTGCATTAGCACTATACCCAGCTCGCACAAAAAAGTTGGTATCTAAAGAAACATTCGCTTCAATTTTAAATTGAACTGCTCCTTGTTCTTCTATTCCTTGTGGTGCCACAAATCGAAGTTTAGCATCAAAGGTTTTATCATTGATA
>JAJCYN010000382.1 GCA_029262915.1 Flavobacteriales bacterium | reverse complement strand
GTAGTAATTATAAGGATGAAGATTTGTAATATTATCATAATTCAAAAGGTTTAGTGAATAATTTTCCATTACTTAAATTCCATATCAACCCGCTATAGTAGGCTTTGATTTTTTGAAAATTTTGTAGGTTACTGATGGTGTTTTTTGGGATGGATATGAATGCCATATAAAGCATACTGATAAAAAATTTCCACCCCTTAATATTTCGTCTGGCGTATAAAAACCTGTTTCGTGTGATGTAGTATGTTTTTATAACACTGTCTTTTCCAATACTCATAGATTCTTTATGGTAAACTACCGAAGTGGGGATGTATCGGATTCTAAACCCTGCTTTTTTAATCTTTTCACACCAATCGAGCTCTTCATAATATAGAAAGTAGCTTTCGGCCATCGGACCAATAATATCAACTACTTTTTTTGAAACCATCATAGCAGCACCGTGTGCGTAATTGGTATCTCTTTCTAAATCGTGTTGTCCTTTATCAACTTGGCGATTACCAATGTGCCTGTTTCTTAAGGTTAAATGACTGATAGGAGTAGAACCTGCGTATTGAATAATATTAGGGTTGTAATAATATTTAATCTTAGGACTTACTGCACCTATTGTTGAATCGTTTTTTAATTGTTGGATTAATAAACCAATTGTGTTTGGAAGAATAACAGTATCATTATTTAATAAAAAAATGAACTCTCCCTTGGCACGCTTAATTCCGAAATTATTTCCGCCAGCAAAACCTAAATTTATAGGACTTAGAAATAATTTCACTTCAGGATACTTCTCTTTAATTATTAGTGGGTCTCCTTTTTTGGAATCGTTATCTATAACTAATATTTCATAATTAGGGTATTCGTTCTTTTTAATGGAAGCTATTAAATCGCACGTAACTTTTGGATCATTATAATTGATGGTGATAATGCTTATCAGAGGAAGATTCTCGTTCATTTTCCAAGTTGTCATAATTAGGTTTTTTTAGTTGATTAGGTATAAACCAATTATATGCCACCTGTTTTAAAACCTCTGGAAGCGTTATTTTTATTGATAAAATGATAATGTGTGAATAAAAACGGAGTTCGTTTTGGGAAGCGAAATCCCATCTTGGGAATTTGTGTCACATTCAAAATGGCACCTAAAAACAGATTTTTGTGGGCAGACTATTATTCCTTTGGAAAGGTACTCCCTAGACGTAATTTCGACCCCACTGTGGACTTCCTATCAAATTATATGTTCCCAGCTTGGGAACATTTTAAAATAAGTCGTATATTTACACCGTTAACAAGAAATAACTATGTGGGTAATATCAAGAAAAAAACTAAAAGACTTTTGGGAAACACCTACGTATAAAGATTCAGAAGAACAATTGAAGGCGTGGTATTCAGAAGCAAATAGTGCAGAATGGAAGAACCCAAATGAGATAAAGGCAAAGTATGGAAATGCCAGTGTAGTTGGAAACAATAGAATGGTCTTTAATATCTGCGGTAATAAGTATCGTTTAATAGTAGCGATAAATTATGAAGCACATATAGTGAAGATAAGATTTATAGGAACTCATAAACAATATGATAAAATAGATGCAACAACAATATAGAAATTAACACGAAGGTAGGACGTGAGATTCCTACTGAGGAGAACAGAATCCTGATAACTTAAAATAGTCCAAATGAAAGCAACAATTATTAAAACTGAGAAGCAACACAATGAAGCTATGGAACGTATTGATGAGCTTTTCGATGCGAAACAAAACACAAAAGAATTTGATGAATTAGAACTACTGGTTATGTTAGTAAGTGCTTATGAGGATAAGTATTATCACATTGAAGCTCCAGACCCAATAGAAGCTATTAAGTTCAGAATGGAACAACAAGGATTGAAGAGAACAGACTTGATTCCTTTCTTAGGAACAAGAAGTAGAGTCTCTGAAATCTTGAGTGGTAAGAGAAAACTAACAGTAAATATGATGCGAAACTTATATCAAAAACTTGGTGTTCCAGCAGAATCTTTATTGGCATAAGCGAATCAAATCAACTTTGCAAATAACCTCGATTTTATAACGCTTTTTATAATGTAAGAAAATGCACAAATGGAACTCCATAATTCACACGTTAAACTTCTTTTAGGTAAGAATTTTTCCATTTCGTTGATATCCCAGTTGCCCCGAAAGTATTTTGAGTATTTCTCTTCAGTAGGATTAACAATAACCTCAATACTCCCTTCCCATTCATATCTAATGGTGTGAATGTTTCCGTGGGTGTATTGCATAATTTTATATCCTATGGAATGTTTGGGCATATAGTGTAAGAAAATATCACCTAAATCGTGAGTGGGTTTAAATCCAACCTTATCCTTATCCATTAAAATTAGTTTGGAATCTATTTCTAAAATTAACCATCGGTGAGATTCTTTAGGATGTAAATATTCCCCTATTAAGCTGGGTACTTCAATGTATCCTTTTTTAGCAACTCGAGCTTGTTCATTTAAAAATTTTGTAGGATTTTCTACGTGTTCAAGTACTTGGTTACAAATTACATAATCAAATTCATTATCCTTAAACGGTAAATTTTCACCATCTGCCTGAACAAATTTCTGATTGCGATACACTTTAACATCACCAGAGCGATGATAGTTGGAATCAACAAATTTATCGACAATTACATTCGATCTTTTATGTGGATTATGACCTCCACCAACTTCTAAAACAGAGTAGCTGGCAGGTACTTTTATGTGGTTTCTAGATTTTGGGTTGCTTACTTTCATAATGTTAGGATTAGTTAAATTGTTTATTTAATTCTTTTTTTTTAAAATAATTTACAATGGTGTTGAACCCATTTTTAAAAATGGATTTAAGGCTAAGATTGATTTCTCTTTTTAAGAATAAGTATCCTATTATCATTCCTGATAAAACATTGGCAACCGTTACAAGAGCAACTAATTCAAGACTTTTGAAATAGTAGATGACGATAATGTCTCCAGCAATATTTACTGCAGCCATAATTACTACTTTATAAAAATTTAGTTTAGGCAATCCGATGGCATCCAACGTAATTCCTGTTAATCTATCAAAAGGAAGGAATAGTCCATAAATTAAAAATAGTTGAAAAATGAAAACAGCATCTATGTATTTTTCTCCTCCAATTAACAGCACTAATGGTTTGGAAAGGAAATAAAGAAATGCCATAAAAGGAATGTATAACAATGTTAGTACCCCTATGTACTTCTCTAAAGTGTGTTTTAATGCTCTTTTATTTTTGTTGTTATCATAAGCTGATAAAACAGGGAAAGCAACGGATATCGCACTTTTTAATGGAGCTTCTATTAATTCAACCAATCTTAAAGGAACACTGTATATCGCAATTGCTACTGGACCTAAAAATGCTCCTATTATAAATACATCCGAACTTTTTAATAGGTTAGATCCTAAAAAAGCAAGCATATGATATTTGGCAAATGTGATGATCTTTTTGAGGGTTGATTTTGTCGTTTTAAACAGATGAGAATAGCCTGTATTCCCCCAGAAAATAGCCAATACACTTGATGTTGTAAAAACTACAACGTGCATTGTAATTAATTGTTGAAGATTAATTGTAATGAATATGGAGGAAACACAAACCAATAAAAATCCTAGAGCATTGAACATTCTAAGAATGGTTATTTTTTTGAATTCAAGTAATACTTGATGATTCCATAAAAAGTAGAAAAACGGCATAGAAAGAATTGCGTAAAGAGGGTAGAATAAAAGAAATAACAGAACCCCTCCTAGTTTAAAGATGTTGAGGTAATAGATAGCATAGCAACATACAGAAATAATAAGAACAGTCGAAAGATTAAGAAACCAACTGCTACCAATGAGTTCTTTCTTTTCTTTTTGATCACAACCACTGGAATATTTAATTAAAGCTGTTTTAACAATTCCTGATTTTATCATATCAACAAATGTTAGTAGTGTGAGATAAAGTGCCCATTGCCCAAAATCTTCTTTGGATAAAATCCTGGCTAATATTATAAATGATAAAACGGCAAAACCAGATGTTCCTGCCTGCTCAATAAAAGATTGCAAGTGTTTGCTAGATATGATTTTTTTAAACATTTAGTTGGTTAACTATTAATTGTTAATGGTGTTAAGCATAATTATACCACTTGAAAAATAATCTTGTAACCTACAGTAAAACAGGTATATACGATTTTTAAAAAAATATTTGATTTCCCATTTTGGGATTTATTTTCTGAATGTTATAAGGCGATTATCCCTTTTTTTTTATTTTGGAGCTAAACACATTCTGATAGCTATCGGGAGCGAATAAGTACACCGGTGCATTTATTCGGTTGTTGCCATTCATTTGAGAAAAATCCATCACACTACTTGAAAAAGTAAAATACAATTAGTATTTTTGTCAAAAAATGACAAGTCTTATGAAAACCACATTTGGAGAATACATCCGACTTTTACGAACGGAAAACGAATTGACATTAACTCAGCTTGCAGCCAAATTGAATTTGGACTCTGCAAATTTGAGCAAAATCGAAAATGGAAAACGAGATTTTGATGAAAAACGCTTACCAATACTTGCGAAAATCTTCAAAATCAATCTTACTGAATTACGAAATGAATATGTTACCGACCAAATTGGAAAACATATTTACGAAACTAATTGTACCAAGCAACTTCTACAAGTTGCCGAAGAAAAGGCAGAATATCGCAGAACACTAAACAAATCACTTCAAACACAATAAAATATGAAAATAGCATCTTTTTTCGCAGGAGCTGGTGGACTTGATTTGGGATTCCAAAAAGCAGGTTTTAATGTTGTTTGGGCAAATAAATATGACAAAGAAATTTGGGAGACTTATGAAAAAAATCATCCAAAGACTAAATAATATGTTTAAAAATATAGTTTAATGGAAATAATAAAGTTTGAAGGAAAAGAATTTCCATCAGTTATAGTAAATCTACCTTTTGGCGAAAGAAAAATTAGTAACACTCAATTAAATGAATCATTAATGAATTTTGACGGAAGCTATGTTTCAGAGGAAGCAAGGTTAATTGATGAAGAAATATTTTACTTTGTTGAAGAAGAAGTTTTACGCTTTCGCAAAAATAAATTAATAACTAAAATTCTGTCAGAAATATGATTAGATACCAATTCTTTCCACGTTCACACGGAATTACTGAAGATATAAAATCCGTTGTTGATTGCTTTAAAACAGTGGATGCTGATATAAGTTCAGATAATCTGAAATTAAATAGTAATGATGTTCTTGAAAAATTAAGACCACATCTTGAAGCAATTAATTACACCGTGGAGACAGGGAAATCTAAAAATGATAAAATTCTTGTACCCGTACTCTTTGGTTATGATAATCAAATTGATAAGAGTTTTTATGCCGATGCTTTAAGTAATGACGGAAAAATAGTAATTGAAGTAGAAGCTGGACAAGCGGTAGATAACAATCAGTTTTTGAAAGACATCTTTCAAGCTTCTATGATGTTTGAGGTAGAATATTTGGTAATTGCAGTTAGAAATGATTATCGCGGTTCAGATGACTTTAAGAAAATTTATACTTTTCTTGAAACCTTGTATATTTCCAGTAGACTTCACCTTCCTTTAAAAGGAATTTTACTCGTTGGTTACTAATGCGTGAGGGATAGAAGTGGAAAGCCCACAGAGAGGTACGAACGAGGACTTGTAACGGATAGCCCGACCCTTGTGGTCACGCCCAAATCATAAACAATTAACGGTAAAGCTTTTGAATATGCTTTACTATTTGAATTTTACGAACGTTTGAAAACGATTACAAGCGTTTCAATTACAGAAAATCAACCTTATAAAACTGCCAAAGGCTTTTTTGATGGTTTTAGCGAATCAGAACAAGACACTTTTAGGATAACTGCGAGTGCTTCAATCAATTTTCTTATTGATATTGAACCTAGACTATCAAATGGTATTAGTAAAGAAGATATTTTAGTACTGGAATTAGTTAGCGACCAAGCTGGTCAAACTGGAGATGTACGAGACGTTCTAATGATACGCTCTTTGCAAAAATGGGAAATAGGCATTTCTGCAAAGAATAATCACAGAGCAGTTAAACACTCTAGGTTATCACAGAAAATTGATTTTGGAGAGAAATGGTTAGGCGTTTCTTGTTCCAATAATTACTTTCAAGAAATCAATCTAATATTTGAGATGCTCACAGAGTTGAGAGCAAAAGATAAATTAACAAAATGGACTTCAATTGAAAATATGCACCAAGTTGTTTATTTGCCAATTTTAAATGCCTTCAAAAAAGAATTGCTTCGATTGGATAAAATAAACCCAAATATTGTAGCGGAAAATTTGGTGCAATACTTAATCGGGAACCAAGATTTTTATAAAGTCATAAAAGGCAATAAAAAGGTTGAAATTCAAGCTTATAATTTACACGGAACTTTGAATTTACCTTTTGAGAAAGTGAAACCAAAAGCAAAGATTCCTAAACTAAAATTACCGTCAAGATTAATCGAAATCGTTTATCAAGAAAACTCAACAACAACATTATTAGTTTCTTTAAACGAAGGTTGGCAAATTTCTTTTAGAATTCATAATGCGAGTTCGAGAGTTGAGCCATCTTTGAAGTTTGATATTAATTTAGTTAGTGCTCCACATACTTTGTTGACGAAATCTATTGTCTCTCTGGCTATACTAACCTTAATCTCCTCTTTTGTTCTTTCTGATTAATGCTTAAATTTAACACTTTACAAGCTTAAGTTGTATATAGCTCATAGCTAAAAGGAAAAGTATGTACTTTTTTACGTGCTACGAGACATATACGAGACCGTTACTCCTAACCCTATCTTTTAATTGTTATCTTAGAGCTTTATAAAATATACTGCGAATAAACGTTGTGCTACGTTTATTTGTTAACTCTCATAAGAAGATTAATGATGAAAATATTTAAAATATTCATCCTGTTTCATTTACTGTTAAATTTTACCCCTTGTTATTCTCAAGATATTAAAATGAATAAAGAAGTAGAAGAAATTATACTACTAGGAAAAGATTCTATTGTGCAATTAGCATTAAAATTAATTGATGAAAGAGCTGGTGTTCAAAATTTCACCAAAATTAAAGTAATGACCAATGGTAGTGAAGTTTATGTTTCATTTACAAATCCAATAAAATATCTTCCAATAAAATCCGTGTTTTATTTTGATTTAGGTGTAAATCTTTTAGAAAAAACAATTACTTATAGCCCTGTTTCTAATGGAATTGTTAAATACAGAAAAAAGATTATTCCATTTTTTAAACAAACAAAAGAAACAAAGGTGAATATCCAATTTGTTATTGAAGCAATTAATAAAAGTGATAAAGTTGGTTCAATTGATATAGTAAATTTTGAGGATGATATGATAATTCGAGAATCTAAAAAACACTATGACATAATTATAGTTTCTGAATTTCAAGAATCTTCATACAAAATAGAAAAAATATCAGGAAAAATATATGATATGGAACATGCTGAACTTGAGCCTCCTCCATTTGAAAACGAAAATAAAGAGGTATTAAAAGAGATAAATTAGTATACTGCTAATCCCAAATCACCTCTCCTACCCCCCCCATAATTCCAGACTTTCCATCTAAGGAGGTAACACGAGTTATATACGTTTCAGTTTCTTTTAACCATTCACATTTTACATCTTTGAATTGGTATTTATCGCTTTCGACATAGGTATTCTTTTCTATATCTTTTATCGTTAGAATATAAGTTCCATCCTTTTTAACAAAAATGAAATCAAGTCGCTCTTCTTCATCCTCGGAGTTACGACAAGGATATATATAATTGTCATATTCAATAGGTATTACATTTTTTCCGCTAATATGACCTATTCCTTTTTTTTCGTTTTTTCCAATGGTAAACAATGGAGAGAGGACTGAATAAAAATCCATTATTTCATATTCAAAATGGTAAATAATTGTTCCGTCTTCCTTTACAACACCACTACCATGTGGACTCCGTATATTGGAATATTTATATTCAAATAAGCCTATTATATCTTCTTTAATATTTCTCTCAAGCAAATAAATAAACACCGCTTTGTTATTTTTTTCCACAACAAAATAATTTTCATTCGTCCAATACCCACCATCAACATCAAAGGTAAACCCGTTCATAATATCAAGATTGGATGTATCCTTAAAGGTAAGTTCCTCTCCTTTTTTTACAATAAAAACGTAATCTTCTATTGTGTTATTCCTCCTAATTTCTATTGGTCTTATACTGTCGTAAATAAAGTCCATAATTTGTCTACCTTCTACTGTATACACTCCCATTTTGTTAGCTTCATTGTATACTATAAAGGCATGCCCTGGATATGCATACAAGGAGCCATCCCAAGTGAAAACACTCATATAATTACCTTTTAAACGTAGCAGTGGGGTCAACCTATTTCCTTGTAAATCAACTATTGCTACTTTATCGCCTTCTATATAAAGATTACGACCTTCAACCAAACTTAATTCTTCTATAGTACCTTTTAAACTATCCAATTCTGTTTGACAGAATGTAAATAGTGGAATACTAATAAGTAGAAGTGTAATAAATTTATTCATGAAATTAGATTAGAGACAACTAATATAAAAAAATAAATCTATAAGGGTATTAATGATTTGCATTTCAGTAACTGGTTTTAACACAGAAAGTAAAGTTTTGGTTTTATCCCATTAATTCCGTCCAGGTAAAAAAATCACGATTTCGTTACAGGGTTTTATCTGTTTTCTATCGTCATTTCGGTCTAATCTCTAAGAAAGTCGTGTTTAAATGCGGGCAAGTGGTATTAGCGACTTAACTAGTGCTCCCCCATTCGGGCTCGAACCTAAATTCTAATCAAATCCAAATCATTCAGTTTTGCAGACGTGTACTCTAAGACAATATCAATGACCTTTTAACACCTCATCGTTGGTGTGTGGCAATGAAACTGAACAAACCGAACACATAAAAATAGCCCTTCAGAGTTAACTAAAGGGCTATTTGTACTCGAGATGGGACTTGAACCCATACGTCCTAATGGACACAAGATTTTAAGTCTTGCGTGTCTACCAATTCCACCACTCGAGCAACATATTTTGTTACTTGGTAAACTCTGAGCGGGAGACGGGGTTCAAACCCGCGACCTCCACCTTGGCAAGGTGGCGCTCTATCAGCTGAGCTACTCTCGCTTAAAT
>JAJCYN010000381.1 GCA_029262915.1 Flavobacteriales bacterium | reverse complement strand
TTTTCCATTCATTATTTGGAAAAACCCATTCTTCAAGCTCATCAACAAATATTTTGATTGGCATATTAAATTTTTCCACCACATTTACATACCTATATTGTATGTTATCCTGATTTATAATGTATTCTAATTTTGGAATTTTAGTAGTTCGTAAATATTGATTAAAAAAAGCAGACAAGTCTTTTTCTATTTTTTCGCTAATGTAGTCTTCTACCTGTTTTGATGTGATTGTTTGATGGTAAAAGGTCTTATTTAATCCTGTTAAGATAGAACGCCATTTTTCATCATCTTCAACTAATTGGCGTAATGTATGTAAAATATTTGCCGCTTTGTTGTACATATCTGAAGAACCTTCTTGATGAACATTATAAGTTCCTATTATCGGTCTATCATTTTGGATGCGTTTTCGTTTACCAATAATATATTCTGAACTTGCTTTTTTACTGAAATGATAATCTAAAAATAGACTTTCGGAGTAAGAAGTAAATCCTTCGTGAATCCACATATCAGCCACATCAACATAGGTAATGTTGTTGGCAAACCATTCGTGTCCAGATTCATGAACAATCATGAAATCGAATTTCATTCCCCACCCTGTACCACTCATATCTCTACCCCAGTACCCATTTTTAAAACCATTACCATAAGTAACTGAACTTTGGTGTTCCATTCCAGCATAAGGAACTTCAACCAATTTGTAGCCATCTTCATAAAAAGGGTAAGGTCCGAACCAATACTCGAAAGCGGCTAACATTCTTGGAGCTTCTTTAAACTGTTTTTTAGCTACTTCTAAATTATCACGCAACACATAATAATCACAATCTAAATTTCCGTTTAACCCTTTATAAGTTTCATTAAAATGGACATAATCTCCTATATTCATATTTACTCCATAATTATTAATTGGATTAGAGACAAACCAATTGAACGTTTTGGTGTTGTCTTTGTTTTCAATTATACTTCTTAACCTTCCGTTAGAAACATCCATTAATTTTTTTGGAACAGTAATACTAATAAGCATACTATCTGGCTCATCATAAGCGTGATCTTTATTTGGCCACCAAATGCTTGCTCCAATTCCTTGACAAGTTGTAACCACCCATGGTTTCCCATTATTATCTTTTTTCCATGTTAAACCACCAACCCAAGGTGGATTTTTACTTTCTTGTGGAGTTCCTTTGTAATAAACAATGAGTTCATTTATCTCTCCTACTTTTTGAACTTGAAACAATTCAATAAAGTAAGAATAACCATCTTGCTTAAACTTCAACTTGTTTCCTTGTTGAGTTATTTTAATAATTTCTAAAGGCTTTTGTAATTCAATTTGAAGCGTTTGATGAGATTCTAACACTTTATATTGGATAAGATTACTTCCTGATAAAGTTTGTTTTTTAATGTCAACGTTAACACTTAAATGGTAGTAGGTTAAATCCCACCATGCTCTTTCTGGAGTAATCGTTCCTCTTAGTGTATCCTGATGTGTAAATACTTTTTGTGTTAAAGCATTACTAAAAGTTAAAAGAATAACTGTTAAAAGTAGGATTGTTTGTTTCATTAAAATAGGTTAAACAACAAATATACCTAATAAGGTAAACTATTGAATAATCAGCTTTTTAAAAGTACTCAATTGCTGTGTTTTACTTTCTACAATATAAATTCCTTTAGCAAAACTAGAGGTGTTAATTGTTTTGGCTTGGCTTGGGAATAACACCATTTTATCAGTAATAATTTTTCCAGAGATACTTCGGATTTGCAGTTCTAAAAAAGAATTTAAATTATTAGCTACTTGAATGTTATCTGTTCCAGGATTCGGGTATATTGTTATAAAATCTAACCCTGATTTTATTTCTTTTACATCACTTGCCAATATTTTTTCTCCAGCATATAGAGATGCGTTAAAAACTGTATTATAGGTTACTTCCATCACAAACATTGTATCTGCACAAGAATTTTGTTGACCAACAAAATCAATCTTTAACCAACCATAAACGGTATCATTGGTTAAGCTAACATCTCTAAACCCAACATATTTTGGGGCTGTTCCAGGAATCCATACTGAAAACCATCCATTACAAACAAAAGTAGTGGCTGTTAGCATTAAACCAGTAGAACTCGGAGCATAATTCCCAAAAATCTGCCCAGAATCTTTAGGGCTGGTTATTTCAATATTGCTTAGCGAGTTGGTGAAATAAGCGAAATTATCTACACCAAATAATGACCTAATTTCAATATCATAAATTCCGTCTAAATTATAATCTACAGAATCTTTAAAGTTACAACAAGGTATAGTAGCATTACTTAAATTAGTAACAGTTTGCCCAAAAAGTGTTGGTACAACTAAAAGTAATAATAATGATATTTGAATTAATTTCCTCAAAACGGAATAGTACAAAAGGTGCGAATTACCAAATTAAGGTTATTTATAAGAATTTCAATGTCAAAAAGCAAAGAATGTTGTGCTACTTACAATTTTTCCAGTATTTTTATTGAACTGTTGAGTATTGTTCAACAATAGAAGAAACATCTTCATATTTTGGCCATGATGTAGGTCTTTCAAAATCTTGATTAGATTTAAGAACCATAGCATTCGGATAAGATTTTTTTATTTCACCCCAGTTAGTATCTGTCCAATGTACTTTGTCCATTTCCAATAAATTTACTCCTTTCAGTGGCCCTGAAACCGCTTTTCCAGTTAATGGCCACCATAAACTTTCCGTTTCTCTGTCCCAAAGCACAAATCCATCTAATCCATCCCAAACATTATCATCGTGATAGGTATAGCCACTCAAGGCGAACGTAAATACCTTATCTGCGTAGGTTCTTTCATAAATGGCTCCCAAATCTGCTAAAATACAGTATGCTGCCATTATTGGTTTCCCATCTAATACATCGTTTACAACCTCACATCTAGTAAGATCA
>JAJCYN010000380.1 GCA_029262915.1 Flavobacteriales bacterium | reverse complement strand
ATTCCAACATTGGTTAACCGAGTTTGGTATCCTTTGACCATTGGGAGAAATGAGGGAATACAAATTATTTTGCGTAGCAAAATATGGTATTACCGACCCGCGAGGGTCATTTCTCCCAATGAATAAAGCTAAGTGTTGTTTCAATTACATTTAGCGTACGTTAAACGAAGTTAGTCTTTTTTAAGGAGAAAGTCAAGTGCATAAATCCCTTCTTGTATCTTTTTTAATTTTTTGCATTATACCACTAAGAACAAAATTTTTAGTTGTTATGCGTGTAATAATTATGTTCGTGTTAGTTAGTGCAATGATAGGGAGTGTGTTTTCTCAAAAAACGAAAACTTACAACCAGCACCTTGCTGTAATTTTATCTGAGAAAAGTAAGTTAAAAGCTTCCTATATAGGTGGTGATGCTACAAATCAACACAAGTTAGTCTCTACAGTTAAAGATTATATTTACACGCAATTGATTGACACTATTTTTCCGAGTTGGTACGGAACGGAATGGGATTATGATGGTTATTCCAATGTACCTCAAAAAGGAGTTATAGCTTGTGGTTACTTTGTATCCACCACCTTAAAACACATAGGGTTTAATGTAAATCGTTATAAATTGGCACAACAATATTCATCGGGTATTGTTAAATCGTTATGTAATAAAATTCAATATGTACGGAATAATGATACAGAACGGTTGTTTCGTTACATCAATTCTCAACCCAATCAATTGTATGTTGTGGGATTGGATAATCATGTGGGGTTTATTTCAAAAGAAACAACAGGTATTTATTTTATTCATTCATCTTATTTAGAACCAGTTGCAGTAATTAAAGAAAAAGCTCAAACGGCAGAAGCATTAATTGGTTCTAACCTTTTTGTATTGGGAAAACTTACTGAAAACTCAGTGATAATCAAATCTTGGTTAACCGATGAGGTAATAGCTATCAAAAATTAAATGCCATAAGATTTCTCCACTACGGTCGGAATAACATCATTTTTCTGACATAAAACACAATAAAATTGTTTTATATTATGTTTGCATAATATAAATGTGTAATATTGTTATGCAAACATAAATAATGAATAAAAAAGATACTGTAGATCACCACATTAAGTCCACTTGGCACAACATGTTTAAAATGTATAATCAAGTAGCAGCCAAGTATGGAACCACTCAGGCAACTGGTTTAGTATTGTTGAACATAGATAGAGAAGGAACACCTTCAACTTCCATTGCTCCCTCATTAGGAATGGAAGCAACAAGTATGAGCAGGATCATGAAAACGTTGGAGGAAAATGAGTTAATTTATCGTAAGAAAGACAGAAAAGATAAAAGGATGGTACGAATTTTCCTAACAGAAGAAGGAGTGGAAAAAAGACGAATTGCCAAAAAAGTAGTAGCTGGCTTTCAGGAATTGATTCATGAAGAAATACCACAAAGTAAACTCAGTATGTTTTTTGAGGTAATGGAATCTATCAATGGTGTGATAGATAATTATAAAGAACAAAACGATTTATAATATATAAATATGAACAGAAAAATTAATAAAGTAGCAGTATTGGGTTCCGGTGTTATGGGATCAAGAATTGCTTGTCATTTTGCCAATATAGGAGCAGAAGTATTGCTATTGGATATTGTTCCAAAAGAGGCTGCAGACTCTGATGATTCAAAAGCAAGAAATAGTATTGTAAATGATGCGTTGAAGTTTGCACTAAAATCAAATCCTTCACCAATTTACAGTAAGTCTTATGCAAACAGAATAAGTATAGGAAATTTTGATGATGATTTGTCAAGAATTGCAGCTTGTGATTGGATTATTGAAGTGGTAATTGAGAATTTGAAAATTAAACATCAGGTTTTTGAAAATGTAGAAAAATATAGAACACCTGGGACCTTAATTACATCCAATACTTCTGGTATTCCTATTCACTTAATGCTAGAGGGAAGAAGTGAAGATTTTCAACAACATTTTTGTGGAACACACTTTTTTAATCCACCACGTTATTTAAAATTGTTGGAATTAATTCCTTCACCAAAAACAGATCCAGCCGTAATTAAATTTTTAGAAGATTACGGACAACGATTTTTAGGAAAAACAACAGTTGTTTGTAAAGATACTCCGGCATTTATTGCCAATAGAGTAGGAGTTTATTCCATAATGGCATTGTTCCATACGGTTACCGAAATGGAATTAACTGTAGAGGAAGTAGATAAGCTGACTGGCCCTGTTATGGGAAGACCAAAGTCTGCAACATTTAGAACGTGCGATGTGGTTGGATTGGATACCCTGGTTCATGTTGCCAATGGTGTAAAAGACAATTGCAAGGATGATGAAGCCAACGAATTATTTGCCATTCCAGATTACGTTTCTAAAATGGTAGAGAAAGGTTGGTTGGGCTCTAAATCTAAACAAGGATTTTACAAAAAGGTAAAAGGAGATGATGGGAAGAGCAAAATCTTAACCCTAGATTTAAATACCTTAGAATATAGAGATAAGCAGCGAGCAAAATTCCCGACATTAGAATTAACAAAAACCATTGACGATTTAAAAGAAAGAACAAAGGTGTTGGTCGCTGGAAAAGACAAAGCAGGGGAGT
>JAJCYN010000379.1 GCA_029262915.1 Flavobacteriales bacterium | reverse complement strand
AAAGCCCCTCCCAGCCTCCCCAAAGGGGAGGAGAGCCAACGCACTTATAACTAATGATAATACTGCTGTTCTCTTTTTCATAGCTTGTTAAAATTTCTTACAAAGTTTCCTTTTTTAGCAGAAAAAAATCAAATCATTATTTGTTTTTAATGGCAAGTTATAATAGTATATTTGTGTTGTTATATTTGATATTTTTTTCTTAAACATTGATTATCAGTAGGTAGTGATTTGTTGTAAAGTAAAATTTATTTAATTTTAAAATGATAAGTGTTAGAAAGAAATCAGCCGATTTATATCATTTAATCAGGTCATTAACGCAGCCGGAAAAGAGACATTTTAAACTCTATGCTTCCATCTATAATTCCGATAATAATAAAACATTATTGTTGTATGATTTAGTTAGTAAACAAAAATCGTACGATGAAAGCCATATCTTAAAGAAAATGACTTTTGCTGATGCTAAACAATTGCCTAATTTAAAAAACAGGTTATACAAAATCATTTTAGATAGTTTAGAGGCATTTCATTCTAATAATGATTATGAATTAGAGTTAAGGAAATACCTTAATCAAATACATATACTTAATAAGAAAGGCTTATACAATCAATGTATTCAAGTTATTAATAAGGCAAAAAAAGCTTGTGCTTATTACAAGGATGATTTCCACATACTTCGAGTATTGGAGTGGGAACGGAAAATAATTAGCAACAGTGGTTATGCAAACCATTCTGTAGAGGAAGTACAAACATTATTGAATGAAATTGCTGATAAAGTAAAACAGTATGAAATACTTTGCAAATCAATAAAAGCAAGTACAGAAATAGCTGCTATTTTAAAAAAAGATTTTACGGCAAGGGAACAAACAAAACAGGATAGGATTACAGCCGCATTAAATAACTTAACGGCTGAAGAAATAAAAGATGCTTCGTATTATGCAAAAATGCACCTTTTTAATGCAAAAGGCTTGTATTATTCTGCAATAAAAGATTCAAAAAACAGTCGAAAAAACCAAAAGGACTACCTTAAACACATAGAGTCCAATGAGCTAATTACTGTTGCCGACATTGAAGCTTATACAATTGCATTAAACAATTATATGTTTTCTTGTCCTCAAGGAGAAAAGTATGATGAACGTTTAAGTTGTGTAGAAAAGTTGAAAGAATTGGCTCAGCATTCAATGGTTAAAAAAAATCGACAAATTAGGTGTAAAATTCTTACGCGATATTATAATGGATTTATTGCAACACATACAGAAAATAAGGATTATTTAAAAGCTAAAACCTTAATTCCTGATATTGCTATTCTTTTAGAAGAATACAATGACACTGTTGAAAAGGATTATATAATCATTTTAAGCTTTAACATTTCTTATGTTTTCTTTTATTTACAAGATTACAAACAAGCTAAATTTTGGATAAATAAAGTTATAAATAGTGATGATGCTAACTTAAGAGGAGATTTGCATTGCTTTGCGAGAATGTTTAATTGTATTATTTATTATGAGCTAAATGATTACGAAACACTTCCATACATTATCAAGAATACGTATCGTTTTTTATTAAAAAGAAAATCCGTTTATAAAACAGAACAGGTTTTTATTGATTTTTTTAGAAGTATAACCAAATTACAAAATCAAGATGCTTTAACAAGTATTTTTGAATCGACAAAAAACAAATTGGTTGAGATAACGAAAGATCCAAATGAAAGGGTAGCGTTGGATTATTTTGATTTTATATCTTGGTTAGATCGAAAAATAAAGAGCTAATTAAGATTTCAAGATGTTTTTAATCAATAGGCTATGAATGAAATATCGATTTATGACTGTCAGGTTAATTAATCCAACTCCAATTCTTTCCGCAAGTCGATATTTTCTACTTTATTTTTTGTCCAATAAGCTGATTTTATCCTTTTTAGCTTAGTTGCTTTAGTAGTTAATTTTTGAGCTTTATCTCCCCAACCACTTACATAGGTTTCTTCCCAATTTTCTATAGTATAAGGAAATGAGTTTTTATAATTAATAGTCAGTTCTCTGTCTAATTCTTCATAATAAATTTTGTAAGCAGTAATGCTATCGTTAAGAACTGTTTTTGTAATTTCAGCCTGATAAACTTTTAGTTCTTTATGCATTAATCGAACGTAAAATGAAGAAGGAATCATTTCTATTTTTCCTGTGGGAAGTAGTTCAGGGTTTAACCTGATTTTAGACCATATTTCATCTTCCAACCATTGTTCTTTTATTTCAAAATTTTGGTCTCCTTCATCTTCAAAATAAGAGAAAGCAGTAACGATATATTTTCCATTTTTATTATTGATTTGTGTGTAAGTATGTCCGCACCATTCTTGAGAGCTTGTAGTTGTTTTTAACGTGTGAGCATTGGAATAATTTACAGGTGTAAAACTCGATGTTATCATAGAATAAGGATAAATACCAGTAGTAAATTTTTTGGTAAAATTTAATTTTAAAACAGAATAATCTTCCTCATTAGGATTATCTGCTTTTACTTGTTTTTGACGGAAAAAAGGTTCTGTTACAAATATCAATGCCGCTTTACCTGTATGTATTTCACCATATCGAGCTTGCTCCAATTTATAACTAGTAATCTCTGCTTCATTATTGTACCAATATGCATTAAATTCTGCTGATTGTTCAATACCCTTTTCGATAACATTATTCTTTTTTTGTGAATTATTAGAACAACTCAGAATGAATAGTAACAATACCAAATTCAGTACTAAAATATGTTGCTGTTTCATTCCATAAAGTTACGACAAAATTTGTATGTAAGTGAAGCTAAATAACCTTAAAGTTGGACTTAATTATTTGGTTGTAAGCCTAATTATAAAAAACAAAAGGCTAAATAATGGCCTTTTGGTGTTTATAGAAAATAACTACTATGATTTTTGTTTTTTCGTAGCTTTTATTTTTCGAGGATGTGGATTTCCTGTCTCCACATAGTACTTGAATTCTTCAATTACTTCATCGGCTGTTTTAGACATTTTCTTTTTCATCATTCCTTTCATCATAGTTCCCATAAAGCCACCAGTTTTCATTGTCATTTTCATTTCCAATTTAACGTTACCATTACCTAAATCGGTTAGCTTCCAATGATTATTCATATGTCTTACCATTTTAGGCATTCCTTCATAAACATCATAAGAAAGCACGTGTTCAGTATCAGAATATTTAGTAATCTTTTCTTTTATATCTCCTATTCCTGAAACATCACAACCTCTTTCTGAACAAGTAGAACCATTAAAGCTTTTATTGTCACTTGCCTCAGAATGTTTGATGGAAGAAGCCCACTTATGAGCATCTGCAAATTCAGGACCTAAAACTTTCCACGCTTTTTCGATATCTGAATTAATGGTTATTTCTTTTGTAATAATTGTAGGTGCTTTATCTTTTTTAGCAAAAGAACTAAAAGATGTAAATAGTAACATTATCACAATAATTGTTGATTTTAAATTTTTCATTTTCATATTTTTTAATTGATTAATATTTATTTACCATTGCTCTATGAACCAAGAATCCAAACATATTGGTAAGCATCCAACGAGGAGTAGTAAACTTTCCCATCACATCCATAAAAATGTTTCTACCACCTGGAATTGTAGCTTGTTTTTTACCCAACGCATTTATGGCCTTTTTAACAACTGGTTCAACTTTCATTTCTACAATGGGCATTTTTCCAAAGTCCATATCTTTCATACCATCCACCATTTCTGTTTTGGTTAAGCCTGGAGAAAGTACTGTTGCGTCAACACCCGATTTTTTGAACTCATAATTTAATGCTTGCCCAATACTTAAAATGTATGCTTTGGTAGCAGCATAATTGGCAAAATAAGGTACAGATTGATGTCCGAATGTGGAAGAAATGAAAATGATTCCTCCTTTTTTTCGTTTAACCATTTTTGCTCCATAAATATGTGCTAATTGCATAGGAATTAGTGTATTTAGTTGTACAACTTTTGATTCTGCTTCATAATTATTTTTCACAAAATCTCCGTGCACTTCCATTCCCGCATTTGGAATTACTAAGCCAATAGTTAAGTCTTTGGTTTCATAAACTAAACGCTCTATGGCTTTATCATTTAGTAAATCTAATTCTATTGTTTTTACTTTTATTTGATGTTGTTTTTTAAGTTCTGATGCTAACTCATCTAACTTGTTTTTTCTACGAGCAACCAATACTAAATTTAATCCTTTAGCTGCTAATTGCTTGGCAAATTCTTTTCCTATACCCGAAGAAGCTCCAGTTATAAGAGCATAATCGCCATATTTTTCTTTAAATTGTTTCATCTTATTTTTTTTGAAGATAAGGGAGAGCTTCATAGAACCAAATAACTTAATGATTTAGAAGTCTCCCTATCTTGGATTATTATTCTAAAATTACTGCACCTTGCCAGGCATCTATTTTTTCTAAAGCATCTTCTTTAAAGTGCTTGATTGCTGCATATTCTTCAGAACCAAAATACTTAGAGTTGGCTTCTGCATTAGGCCAAATGGCTAACCCAAATGTTTGAGGAACATAATGTTTATGACCTGAAATGTTTACTTTAACAGGAGTCATCGATAAGGCAAAATCAACTCCATATTCATTGGTACAAAGCGGGCCTGCTTTTTCAAAATATTTTTGCATTAAATGCCCTTTTTCTTTGTTCATAGACATTCCATACACTTCATAAAATTTGCTTCCATCTAATTGGACTGGCATATTTTTAGCTACTTCAAAAAAGCTCAATTTTAAAAAACTCAACGCATCATCTCTTATCTTTTTTACCTCAATAAATCTTGGGTCTTTTTCAAAAGCTTCTTTTTTAGCAGCACTTGGCCATTCAAAAAATACAACCATTTGTGGTTTTATATCTTCCGACCAGGCATTTTTAACTCCAACCTTCATTAAAGGTTTTCCGCCATATTCTATTACAATTGGCATTACTTTAGGGAAATATTCTCCCTTTAATTGTGGTCCTTTTCCTTCTTTTACAGATAGGAAAGCCACTTCGATTAATTTACCTTTTTTAAACACTACTTCTTTAGTTGTAGAAGGTTCTGTAACTTCTGCTACTGTTTGTACTATCGCTTGTTCAGAAGCATTTTCTGTTGTTGCGGTTTCGTTGTTTGAACAACTTGTTGCTGATAAGCCAAATGTTCCTAACATTAAGGCTGCAATAATTCCATTTTTTTTCATTTTGTTTGATTTTAAATTATTATAAATTAGACTGGTTTACTTATTTGTTATTTCAAAAAAACTGCTTATCCAATTTTACTTGAAATAAGCAGTTTATCAATTATTTATTTACTCCATTTTCGGCTACTAAACATTTCATCAAGAGGTGTATTTGTTAAATGGTTAGAATAGTTACTAAAGGTTTTCACTCCTATTCCTGTAATAACACCTAAGATGTGGTTTTCATTGTAACCTGCATTTAAAAAAGCCAAAACATCTTCATTTGTTACGTTGGCTCTGGTTCTAGTCATTAAACGTGTAAATTGACTTAAAGCATTTAATTTTGAATCAGAAACTTCTTGTCCTTCTCTGATTGCATCTGTTACTTCTGTTGGAACTCCAGACATTTTATCACCAACAAAACTGTGAGCAGCTACACAATAATCACATTCGTTTTCATAAGCTACTGATAAAAAGATAACTTCTTGCTCTACTGGAGTAAAACCTGCATTTTCTCTAAAGGTGTGGTAGGTATGCGTGTATGCATCTAACAATGCTGGATTGTTTGCCATAAAACCATACATATTAGGTACAAATCCCATAGCATCTTTTGTTCCTTGCATAATTTTACCTGCTAAAGGATTAGCATTTTCAATTGTTTTTGGATTAATATTTAATCCTTGTGCTGTTTCGTTTTCCATAATTTTTATTTTTTGTTATTAATTATACAACCAAAATTACGGTAGTTGGTATTTTTTCATTTTACTTATTGGTTCAATTTTTTGCCTGTTTGTTCCAAACGATATTTAGAAGGAGAAAGTTGGTATTTTTCATCAAAAGAACGAGAGAAGTGAGCTAAATTATTAAAACCACAATCATAAGCAATGCCACTTATTGATTCTGATGAATATTTAAGTAGCTCAGCAGCTCGTTTTATTTTTTCACTTTTTATATACGTTGCTGGAGTTTGGTTGTATTCTTTTTTGAATTCTCTTATAAAAGAAGAACGACTCAAAGCACACAATTGAGCAAGTTGATTAATAGAAATAGATGAATAAAGATTGGCGTTTATCGTTTCTTTTAAATTATAGCTTTTTGTGGTAAATAAATTTGCTAAAATAGAAGATACAGTTTCATCATTCTGGGTTTTAACCAATAGAAGAATCAATTCTTTAATCTTTAATTTTAAAATTTCATCATCAACCAACTCTTCATTCTCAAAGTAAAACAAAAGGCTATCAAAGAATTTTTTTAACAAAAGATTCTTTTTAATTTTAGTCATACCTGAGATAATTTTTTTCTCTTTAGACGATTTTAAGAAATCAGGAATTTCATCTTTGTAAATTGCTTTTATGGTTTCTGGAAAAAAATGGATGGTAATAAATTCTGTAGAGTTTCCTTCTTCTGCACCTTTTATTTTATTTAAATAGTTACCACATTTTTCTAAAATTGATTCGTCTTTTTTAGCAATAACTTTTTCGGTTGCAGAAATGGAGGTTTGTTCACCTTCTAAAACATATAAAAAGCAAGCTTCATTGTTCATTTGTGTTTGAACCTCAAAAGGGGGTTGAATCGCTATTTTATTCAGAACAGCTTTACCAAAAAGACAAAATGTTTTGTTTTCAGTAATCATTTTTTGATGTAATTAATGTACTGTTTGGTAAAGATTTTCATTGGACGAATACTTTTCTCAGTTTTGGCTTTTAACTGAGCTCCAGAATATCCTGTTAATAAAAACTCCGCTAAATCTTCTGGACTTTCATCAGATCTAATTTCGCCTAACTCTTGACCTTCTTTGATGCATTGTGCGTAAAGATCTTTTCGTTTGGTGTATATATCATCTACAATTTTTGCCACTTTTTTATTGTTCCCGCTGATTTCTATGGCTAAAATATCCAGTAAACAACTTTTCTCAAAAGACTCAGAAACATAAAGCTTTTGAGTACTTTCCATTCGTTTGATAATTCGCTTTAATGGTGTTAAATCTTTATTAGATAATGCTGTTTTGTGCTTTTTTAAACCTTCTCCTCCATACAACTCAACTGCTTCTATTGCAAAATCTTCTTTACTCTTAAAATAATTGTAGAAGGATCCTTTAGGAATATCTAACGATTTTAAGATTTGCTGAATTCCAGTTCCTTCATATCCATAAATACTAAATAATTGTATTCCTCCTTCTATAATATCTTCTCTGGAATGTTTCATAATTAATTTAGACCGAATGGTACAAAAATAGGTGTTTTTTTTGGGAATTATGCTATTTCCCCATAAAAATTAATCATTTTCAATATGTCTTCCATACAATGCTTGAACGTGTCTCGCATTATTTCCTTCTATTTTATTGATGGCTTGAATTTGTTCAGGAGAAGCCTCAAAAATCGTTTTTGATATGTGCCAATCTACAGTTTCAGTATATGGAGGAGTGGTTAACGACCCTTTATAGTGGTAAAAAGAATTTAGTTCTTCGCTTAAACTATGGTCTAATAAATCGGTTAATTTAATAGTACCTATTTCTACATCTTGTGTTTGATGCTCTTCCTTTGGAACTAAATTGATAAATTCCTCAATAAATTTATTAGGTTCTCCCATCTTAAAAAGAAAGGCTACTACTAAATACTCAGTAGTTTCTCCTTCTTTTTGGTCAACAAGTTGGTTTACCATATGCATTTCCATCGGGTAAGTCATTCCATCAACTAAATGTTCTGATGGAGTATGGAAATGAACTTGTTTAAATTCGTATGTTTTGTTGCCTTCTGTAATGGTATTTCCAGGAGTAAAATCGAGTTGAACAGTATGTCCAAGATTCTCTACTTTATTAATCTCATCATCAAAATGAAAAGTTACGTTATGTTTACCATCTTCTGTTTGGTTTGATAAAATATTAATAGGAGACTGCATTTTTCCGTGACCTAAATTAGGCACAGAGTAGGACTCTATTTTATCGTGAATTGGTTCTTTTGAAACAATACTCTCTTTTTCTTCTGTTTGATTACAACTACCAATTAAAGAGCTTAAAATGATAAGTGTACTACCTACTAATGTTGTTTTTTTCATTTGTTTATGTATGTTTTAAAATTTAAATATTAATCCAATGCTTCCATAATAAAAGTGTCTACCTCTCTTAGTCTCTGCTGTAATTAAATGATGTTTATAAAAAATTGTAAGCTTATCTCTAGCATAATTTATTCCTGCCAAAACATCTACATTAAATCGATGTAAACCATCAGTATTCATATTTATGTTTTCTCCAAAAACACGTCCTTGTATAGTCGCTTTATAACCCCAAAAAACACCGTGAGCACCAAAGTCTAAATATAGCTCATTTTTAGCAGGAGAATCTTCATTGGTTAAATTAGTGCGGTAAAAAGAAGTATTTTCAATAGCATTGAATAGCCCAACCCTTCCTATAAAACCTTGTTTTAAAAAAGTAGCTTGAGTTCCCAAACTTAGCATTGATTCGGAATGAATATCAAATCTTTTAGAACGATAAATGGGATAATTGATTCCAAAACCTAAATTTCCAGCAATTTCATTTTGTACTTGATTTTCCCACTCTTCAAGTTTGGGATTATTAATTAAGTTATGAAAGTTGTCTTGCAGTTTTTCTGCTCCAGAAAAAGGACCAAGAATACCTAATGTGAATTGTACATAATAAAGTGTTTTATTATTAACTGCTGTGATTCTATTTCCAACAAACGACCAACCAGCATACGGTCTGTCAAATGCTACAAAAACACCATTAATTTGCTCATCTCGATTCTGGTCAGAAGTATAACCTTCTATACCAGCGTGCCAGTTAACAATTACTTTTTTAAGGTCTTTAATGTGTTTGAAAGAAAAAGTAAACAGTTTCGTCTCTTCATTAATCATTTTTCGATAATCGATATGCAATCCAAAAGAATAATATCTATCTGCGGCTTTTCTTTTAAAAGTAAGAATATCATTGTCTCCTTGAATTTGAAATTCTTGATTGTATTGCTTTTGAGCATAAAACGTGACACAAAAACAAATAAGTAATAAAAAAAGAGAACTTCTTATTAAATTAAATATAGTACTATTTTTTTGCTCTCCCATTTAGGTTTAGAAAAATGACCATTAACCAAAGATAAAGAACTATAATAGCTTAAAATGTCGTTTTTCTGCCAAGAAGAGTGATTAAAGATTAATTTAAAAAATAGTAAACCCAAGACCTAAACTAATAATAAATGATTCTAAATTATCGTTCCTAGAGTAATAGGCATATCTAAAATTAATGCTTTTAAATTTAAAAGCTGATTTTTTACTAGTTGCTTTTCTACCTATTCCAAACAATGGGGTGTACTTAAACCCTAACCCGACATGATATGAGTCAAAATCGGACAAATCAAAATCGGAAGTAAAGTATTTATCTGTTATTTTATGTTCTCCGAAAGGTGCAAAATAGTCAGCTGCCGTTTGTGTATGGTACCTGTAGAAAGGATAAACAGCTATTGCTTTACTAAACCTTACAGGTAGTTCAACCTCTACAGTGCTTGCAGTAACTCCAAAATCATCATAATAATAACGGTAAAATCCTTTAAAAATAAAGGTATTACTCAAATAATAATGAAAACGAATAGAAGTAGGAATTTTCAACCTAGAATCAGGTAATAATTCTCTTTTCCGAAGTTTACTAGATTTAACTGTTTCTAATTCATCTAAAATATCAACATTAACTCCATCATCAAAATATACACGATGAAAAGGAGTTGATAATAACCCTGTTTGATAAACAAAATCCGCAGTTAATGCAACTTGTATTTTTTTGGTAAGGATTTGAGCAAAACTCACTGAAAAATTATAGCTTAATCTATTGTCTGTTCCGTTTGGTGAATCATACGTATCATGATCAAAGTCTTCTAAAACAATACTATCCACTCCAGGTCTAAATTCTGCAGGTTGGTATAGCAACCAACTATCATAATATACTTTTGCATTTACATCAATACTGCTATTTCTGTTTTTCGATTCTAACGCAAATCCAGCACCAAGACTATAAGAAGTTACATCATATTCGCTAGAAAAACCTGCACTAACATGATATGATTTTCGTTTAGTTACTTTTCGTGTAAACCCAAAACTATAATGAGCCCTTTCATCATTTTTAGAATCGGAAGAAATATCTGTGTCGATATTATCAACAGATGCTGAAGTTATTCTATCTTGTCCATATTCTATGGTAAAAATATTTTTCTTGTAAGGAATATTCACAATAACAGTATAAGTTAAATCTTGCAAATCTTCCGTTCCTCTTCCTCCTGTAACTGCAGAATGCTCTCCATCTTGATCATAATAACTCGATAAAATGTCTATTTCTATTTGATCTGAACTGTCTTTTAGTTCCTGAATGTATTGTCCGATTTTTGTTTTTGAAGTGTCTTGAGAAAATAAAATACTTGAGCTTAAAAATAAGCCAACTAATGCTATGTTTTTAATTAATTGCATCCGCACCCTCCTCCTGATTTACCTCCGTTTGCACCAGAAGCACCTTCTCTGTACGATTGAAAATTGGTTTCATAAACTTTTATTTTCTTATCAGATAATTTCATATCCTCATCATTCAAAGCCATTTTTTGGTATTCTTTTATGGCTGTACACGAAGCAAAAATTGCACATACAGTCATTAAAAGAAATATAGATTTTAATCTTCTCATTTGCTTGTTTTTAAATTTAATGTTGATTCTGGTTCAACACTTTTATTGTTTTTATCGTAATAATTTAATATTAAACCTTTAGAGGTAACCATTTCATCATTATCAGTTACAATTAAACACTCAATATTTTTTAATTTGTTGATTAATTTGACGCCTTTTTCAGCTCCTAAAATAAACACAGAAGTTGCTAAAGCATCTGCTAATTCTGCATCAGCACAAATAATGGTAACACTTTTAGTTCCTATAGCAGGATACCCGGTTGTAGGATTAATAATGTGAGAATATTTTTTACCGTTTGCCATAAAAAACTTCTCGTAATTGCCAGAAGTAACCACCGCCATATCATTAATTATTAGCCAACCCATTACTTTATCTTTTTCTTTTGGGTTGGCAATTCCTATGCTCCAATCTCCTCCTGTTTCCATTCTGCCCCAAGTAATTAAATCTCCACT
>JAJCYN010000378.1 GCA_029262915.1 Flavobacteriales bacterium | reverse complement strand
GTTTTAATGGAGGAGTTGGGTTAGATGTTCCTAATGGAATGGTAATCGATAATTCAGACAATGTTTACATTACTGGTTACAGTTTTCAGGGGAGTGCAACAGGAAGTAATTTCGCAACAATAAAATATGATCCCTCATTGGCTTTTCAATGGTCAAAATTTTATGATGGAACTTTTTCTTCGTTTGTAGATGATAATGATAGAGCCAGGAGTATTGCTTTAGATAATACAGGTAACATTTATGTTACAGGAAGTGTAGATAATATTGGAGAGGACCACGATATTACAACCATTAAGTATGATCCATCGGGAACACAACAGTGGGTAACAACTTATGCTGGAATTGGTAATGGAAAAGATGTGGGTTGGGGAGTTGCAGTTAATACTAGCAATGAAATTTATGTTGTTGGGGAAAGTATCGAATCTAGCAGTAGTTCTGATTTTACTACCATAAAATACAGTCAACCATTAGCAGTAAATGAAAATTTTGATGATTCAAGTATTTCTTTTTATCCGAATCCCGTAACTGATAAAATTTATTTTAAATGGGATAAAAATCTTAAAATTCGGCACATAAAAATAACCGATTTATTTGGACGAGAAGTTTATTATAATAAACCAGCAACTAATTCTATTGATGTTTCTTTTTTAGTAAAAGGAGTTTATTTTATCACAATAGAAACATCGAATAATACATCTTTGAGAAAATTTATAAAACAATAGTTATGAAGAAAGGGATTATCACATTAACATTTTGTTTGATTAACTCATTAATTTTCGCTCAATCTTGGTTTAATTTAGGAAGTGGAACAAATAATACGGTTTATGCTATGGTTACAGATACTGTTAATAATGTACTATATGTTGGAGGAAAATTTACAGCCGCTGGAGGTAGTACTTCTAACTACATTGCAAAATGGGATGGCACAACCTGGACTCAAATGGGAACGAGTTTTAATGCTCGAATTTATTACTTAGGAATTTTAAATGGAGAGTTACATGCCACAGGAGATTTTACTATGGTTGATGGGAATACTATGAATCACGTAGCTAAATGGGATGGAGTAAATTGGATCGGATTTGGATCTGGGGTAAATGGAACAGTGTATGCTGCAGAATTTCACAATAACAAACTTTATATAGGAGGTTCTTTTACTCTTTCTGGAGCTCAATCCGTACCGAAAATTGCAGAATGGGATGGAGCTAACTGGACAGCAGTTGGCGGAGGAGCAAATTTAAAAGTAAGGGCTTTAAAATCTTACAATGGAAACTTATATGCAGGAGGAGCTTTTACTCAAATTGGTGTTTCAGCGATAGACAGAATAGCTATTTGGAATGATACTAACTGGGCGGCAATGGGAGTAGGAATGGATTTTGATGTTTATGATATTGAAGTTTTCCAAAATGACATTCATGCAAGTGGTTGGTTTAGTCCAACCCCAGCAAAATATATTGCTCGATGGGATGGTAGTAGTTGGAATGCCGTTGCTCTAGGAACCAATGCTCGCATTCCAGATATGATGGTTTATAATAATGAATTATACATAACTGGTGCTTTTACCATTGCTGGGTTTAATCCTGCGGATAGGGTTGCTAAATGGAATGGATCTTCTTGGAGTACACTTGGTTCTGGATTACAAGGTGGGGCAACTGCAGAGGGTTATGCTTTAGCAGTTTATAATGGAAATGTATATGTTGCTGGTGAATTTACAACTGCTGGTGGAGTTTCTGCCAGCAATATTGCTTATTGGGGAATGTCTGTTTCTATTAATGAACAAATAAAAAACAATACTGAGTTAATAATTTACCCTAACCCAGGAAAAGATAAAATCGCATTAAAATTAGGTAATAAGGAAACTATAGAATTAATTGAAATTTATAATATACAAGGAAAAAAAGTTGAAAAAAAATCAACTATAACTAGTAATAAACTAGACGTAAAAGAATTAAAAAATGGAATGTATTTCATAAAGGTAAAAACTACTACTAAAAGTTATACTTCAAAATTTATAAAAAATTAACGTATGAAGCTATTGTCATTGAAAAAAACAAGTGTTTTTATTGCAGTTTTAATTTTCTGTATAGGGAATATTTCGGCACAAAATTTTTTCGTTCCCTGGACTAATACTACAGTATCAAATAATGCAGCTAATGCAACAGGGGTTACTTATACCTTAATTGGAACAAATACAACTGCACAATTTTTGTTAAACTCAGGAACAATTACTGTAACTTTTCCAGTAGGAACGGATGCTTCTGTAGCTACAACAGGAACATATAATGGTAGTGCTATAACTTTTATATCAGCAGTAGGAAATGTACTTACTTTTTCTCCAATTGGATTAGTAGCACCTAGCAATACAGTTACTGTGATTTTAAATAACATTACTAATCCTGTTGGTGGAAATTATACTAATTTAACAATGGCTGTTCCTAACCAAGGGGCAGGGACATTTACCACATTTAATAATTCAAATTATACGATAATTAACCCCGCTCCAGTTGCCAATTTTTCTGCATCAGATACCACATTATGTTTGGCACAAGGAATTACTTTTACAGATTTATCTACCAATGCACCAACTTCTTGGTCTTGGTCTTTTACAGGAGCAACACCTGCCGTATCTACACTTCAAAACCCAATAGCAATAAAATATTATACTGCTGGAACTTACCCCGTTACATTAACTGTAACAAATGGAAGTGGTTCTAATGCTTTAACAAAAACAGCCTATATTACGGTGTCATCAACATTGTGTAATGGAACAAGCGAATGGACTTGGGTTAGAGGAACAAATACACTAAGCTCTCCAACTATGGTTGAGTGTGGTTATGATTGTAGAAATATAAACAATACCCCTTCTGCTTTAAATCAATTGGGCGAAGGGGCAGTTGATGACAATGGAAATTTTTGGTTATTTGGGGGAACGCCTGTCTCTCCTCCAGCATTTAATGCAGGATATAATGATTTGTGGAAATTTACTCCTGGAGATGATGGTGCTGGTTGCATTGATTGTTGGGCGTGGATGTCAGGAAACCAAACAGTAGATGTAGATCATACAGCAACGCAACCAAGTTCAAGGTATTTATCTACCATGTGGTATTCAAATAATAAAATATATCTTTTTGGAGGAATAGGAAGAGGTGTTGCTTGTGCTTTTGGTGCTGGAAGATTAAATAGTTTATGGGAATATGATATTGCTACAAATGTGTGGACTCTGCTTAAGGGAAACCCTAACACTTGCGATGCTTCAATCGGAAACTATGGGACTCAGGGTGTGCCTGCAGCAAGTAATACACCTGGATCTAGGGAAGGGGCTTCAGGATGGACTGATAACAATGGTGATTTATGGTTGTTCGGTGGATATGGCTTGGATAACGGAACAGTAGGTTGTTGTGGCAACTTAAATGATTTATGGAAATATGATGTTTCTACAGGAGAATGGATATGGATTCATGGAAGTAACGCTGCCAATTCAGCGGGAAGTTTTGGAACTATAAATGTTCCCGCATTAACTAATACCCCTGATGGAAGAAAAGAATCATCAGTAAAATTTAATCCACAAACAAATACAGCTTGGTTATTTAATGGAAGTGGAGTGTTAGGCAGAATGAATGATGTTTGGAGTTATAACTTAACAACTAATGAATGGACTTGGATTAATGGACCTAATGTGGGAAATCAGCCTGGTAATTGGGGAACACTAGGTGTTTCATCTTCAACAAATATTCCAGGTTCAGAAAGAAGTTCTTCAGAATGGATTGATGCTAATGGTAATTTATGGGTTTGGGGAGGAGATCAAGGCCCTACCTCTTCGCAAGATTTATTGATGTATAAGCCTTCTACGAACCAATGGACCTGGATGTCGGGCGTTTCAACAACAAATGGAACAGCTACCTATGGTACACAAGGCGTTGCAGCCCCAGGAAATTTGCCAGGAGCAAGAGAACGTTCAATTTCATGGATGGATAACAATGGAGGGTTATGGTTGTTTGGAGGTAGAGGTGCTGATGCCGTTAATTATGGTGGAAAATTAAATGACCTTTGGAGATATTTTCCTCAAGAATCAATAACTGTTCTTCCTGTTGTTGATTTAGGAAATGATACTACTATTTGTGTTGGAGATAGTATTGTCCTAAATGCAGGGACTGGTTTTGCAAATTATTTATGGACAACTATAAATACTACAGCAGTAAATGGAGATTCAACACTAACCGTTTTTGTGTCAGATACTATCTCTGTAATTGTTCAAGATTCGGCAGGAATATTTAGTCAACCTGATACTATAGTCATTACAGTAATTACGCCCTCAGCTCAAATTAATCCACCACCATTATTTTGTGTTTCTCAAACTCCAACATCATTAACAGCAGTTAATTTCGGAGGAGTGTGGTCTGGTACAGGAATAACAGATACTATTAATGGTGTTTTTGATCCTTCAATAG
>JAJCYN010000377.1 GCA_029262915.1 Flavobacteriales bacterium | reverse complement strand
GCTGCCTTCAATGCTTCAACTTCATACTGTCCATCGGGTGAAATTGTGACCAAACTATTGTATTTAGCTATTCTCTCTTCTTTACTGAGCTGTTTTCTGTCAAACTCAAAAAGTATTGATTTATGTATGTTCCAATTCTTTTTCCCTTTAAACAATAGTTTTTTATCGTCTTTGTATTTTTCCTTAACAGTTAACATCCGATATTTAACTGACCTTGTTTGTAAATCAACCAATTTCTCAACCTCCGCCAAACTATAATACTCTTTTTCCTTTTTTAACATTCATATCTTATTACTTTTTTTGTTATCGTTCAGACACAAGAAGACCAAGTGTCTGGTAATAAGTATATGCACTATAAAGAAAAAGTCAAGTTAATATTGAATTATGTACTGCACGCACTATAAAACCTCATCATTTTATTTAATCTACTTACATTAACAATAACCACTTGGCTTATATTCTTAAAAATCAGTTGCACCAAAAACTATTAGAAATAATACACTTTAGATTTCTTTTTCGATTCTATTCGCTGATTATAAATCAATTGAGCATTCGCTTCTAAGTCTGAATTATCATACCGTGAATACATATCTTGTAAACCTTTTTTCGGATGGGTAATACCTTCTGAAATAACTCTTGGTAGTCCAAGGTGTTTTAAGTTTGTAACAAAACTATTCCTACACTTGTGAGCACTCATCAATTGAAATTTTGGCTTATCAACTCTTGTTGATTTAACATCCCCATAGTACAAGATACTTTCCTCAGTTGGCTCATTTATTTCTAAAAACTCGCAAAGCCTTTTAATATATTGTGAAACGTTTTTTGGGAATTTAGGGAACTGGTGACCATTCTTAACATAAACATCGAATACTGGCTTAAACACAGGAATAACTACCCTTACTGACTCAAAGGGCTTAGAAACTTTAGATATTAGAGTATTGATACCTTTAAACCCATTATCATCGTTACCATAATGTTGAACCTTAATTGTATTTAGATTCAACATATCCTCTAACCTCAATGCTGTTAGACTAGATATAATAATATAATCCTTAGCTGATTGGAGTGTACTACTATGTTCAACATTAGCATTAATAATTTTCTCTAAATCGTCCTCAGTAAAATATGCCGAACTCTTTGCCCTAGTCTCTTTTAACTTTTTACCTCTAGTGTTAAACATAACTGTAAACCCATAATCATCAGCTTTATTTAAAATCGAGATAATGTCCTTACTAATTTTGCTCATATAGTTACAAGTGTAACCAGTAATCGGCTCATCGTTTTTTATTTGATTTTCCTTAGCGATATTATTGATAACCATTAAAGACTCCTCAAAAGCTGATAAATTATAATTTGTAAACAAAAGCTGCTTCTTTGTATTCATCTCGTATTGACCGAGCTTAGTTTTAATGTTCCTATAATCCTTTATTGTTCTAGGCTTCAAGTAACCATCAGTGGTAGGTGTGCGATTCTTATTCTGCTCAATTACATAATCAATAAAATCAACAATAGACTCGCTTCTTACTTCTTTTACATCTCCATTTAGTTCTTTAGATATTATCTCTTTTAACTCTTTCGGTGTTGGGTTAGATTCATACTCTTTCCTATATTCCTTTAAAGCTTCATAACTAACTTCTTCTACTTTATCGATATGATTTTTAATATCCCTACCATATTTTGAAATATATGTTCGACTTATTGTGCCATCCACCAAATCAGAGTTTGATAGTCGGTAACCTGTGCTTATTTTTAAAGACTTGTAGCGTGTGCTATTTACTTTTGGATTATAATCCTTATAACCATAATTAAGATTGAAGTACAGTACTCCTTTGCCGTTCTTGTCTTTACGTGATTCTATGTGATAATTGTGTGATGGCTGTCTCATATTTTTAGATTTAGTGCCTCGTTATATTTACAACCATACTTCTAATTTTTAAATAAGTCAATAGGTCTGCACCTACGTAGTAATTAGCGTAGTAATAACTTAATATGAAGTAAGATTTATTGAGGTGTTTTGTGATGAAAAAAAAAATAAACTTTTTTTCAGAATAAGCTATTTGTGGTATTTCGAGGCTAATTTGTACTTGATGAGGTAATACCTCTAGCCCCCTAGTCGGGCAACATTAAAAATCTTAAACCCCGCAGAAACAGTGAAAACTTTCTTCGGGGTTTTTATTTAGTCACGATTTCGTTACCGATTTTCTTGTTTCTGCTATTGGATTTAGACCAAAAAGGTTAAACTTTAGATCTGATTATTACAACAGAGCCCAGCATTGAAAATAAGATAAAATTAAAAAGAGTTAAAAAAAGCACTTAACTCTACTTCTGGGTCAAGTCCAATTTTTTTTCGTAACCTCCAACGACTCATGTTCACACTCTTATATGAAATATTTAAAATTGAGGCAATTTCCTTAGACGATAAATTAAGACGAAGCAACGAAGTCAATCTTTTTTCATTGGAGGTTAAATCTGGGTACTTTTTCTCCAATTGCATCATAAATTTATCGCCAATTTCTTGTAATTGCTCTTTAAACATTTTCTTATCTCGCTCTAAGCCAATTTCATTATTCAATTTAAATATTAATTCTTGAATAATACTTTTCTGTTCATCGAAAGCTTCCGTCTTTTTTAATCGCTTTAAATCAACTTTCATTGAATCAAGTAAATCATTCTTTTGGATAATGTGCAAAGCAAAATTGGTTATCTCTTTGTCTGAATAATCTAGTTTTTCGTTTAGTAATTGTTGTCTAAGTTTAGATTTTGTTAACCTCCCTTTTTGAATAAAAAATATCATCAAAGCCAGAACTGCAATTCCAGTAATGCCTCCTATTAAAGCATACTTATGTTGCGTATCTATTGTTTTTTTCTGCTCCAAAACCAAGTTTTCCTTTTCAAGCAATTCCATTTCCTTTTGTATTCCTTGAATTTCATATTTGCTTTCCATTTGATTTATATTCAACAGTTGCTCTTCATTTAAAATGGAATCCTTGTATAAGATATGTAGCTTTTGATATTCATAAGCTTTTTTAATATTTCCAAGACCTTCATATGCTTCAGAAGCATATTCGTACCCAATTTTAAATAGTATTCTTGCATTTGATTTCTTTGCATTTTCTATCACAATTAAAATAAATTTTAATGCTTCATTGTAATTCTTCGACTCAAGATGTATCCAGCTTATTCCTTGTGAAATTTCTCCTATTAAAATCAGGTTATTCAGTTCTTTAGCTATAATCATGCTCTGATTATAATATTTTAAAGCTTTTTTATAATCTCCCATGTTACCATATACTTGAGCAACATTGCTTAACTGGCGGCCTACTATTGCTTTATTGTCAATTTTTCGAGCGATTTCGAGCGATCTATCAAAGTACTCGAGTGCTTTTTTATTCTCGTTTTGCATCGTATAAACTACTCCTATGTTTGCGTATGCTGACGAAAGGTTTAAGTCATTTCCTAATTTTTTAAAAACTTCTACAGTATTATTAAAGCTTTCTAAACATTTGTCGTATTGATCTAAATCACCATAGATAATAGCCATATTGTTATAAACCGAAGCCAACTTTCCTTGTAAATTATGATTCTCAGCAACCTCTTCTGCTAGTTGGTAATATTCAATCGCATTATCGTAATCTCCAGCATGATAATGGCAAACTCCTAAGGTTAAATAAATTTTAATCAGATGATTTTCATTTTTTGATTTCGCAGCTATTTGTAAAGCCTGACTGCCATAGTCAATTGCTTTTACCAAATCAAAAGTTCGGTATTCTTCCATCAAGTCAATAAGAACTTGTGTTTTACTAGAATCATTTTGGTTTTTATTTAATTCGAAGTTCAAACTATCAAATTGCCTATTTTGAATGGTTGACACCCCAAATAAAGGAAGCAGTAATAGTACAAAAAGGGCTATTGTCTGTATTGTTTTTTTCATAAGATAAATTTAGCAAAAAATTACTGTTGTAGTGATTAATTTATATCTATATACCTAATTTGTAGATACTATATATTTTTAATAAACTAATTATTAGATAGTTAATAATTTGATGTAGGTATTTTAAATATAATTTATTCTTTCTGTAGATTAGGTGTAGATGGGAGATAATCAAATTACTAAAATATAATCTCGTATTTCGTACAACAAATTTATTCAACATGAAACAACGTTGTAAAAAAATATTTCGTTTTGCCAATATTTACTTTTGGTTCTTCCTTTCGGTTTTTAATTTAATTGCATTAAACAGTTACTCGGCAAACTGTAACATTTCCTGGTCAAGTACAACAGTATCTGTTACAACAGAATTAGCTATATCCACTTATATACTTACTAGCAACACTATATGCGGTGGCGGTGGCGGAATTGGTTCAAGTGGAATTCCAACAGGAAATTTGGTAACGATTAATTTTCCTGCTGGAACAAATGCATCTACCATTACAACGGGAACATTTAATGGGTCTGCAATATCATTTATACTACTAAATCCAACACAAATCACATTTAATGCTCCTACTAATGCTGCTAAGGGAACTAGTTGTGTTGTTGTTTTGAATAATGTAACCAATCCATCTACAGCTACTTACACAACATTAGATTTGAGTGCTGTAAACAATAGTAGTGGAACAACTTCATTTAGCAATTCTAATTATACCATTACTCCCTTACCTCCAATGGCTTATAGTTCTAGTACGATCACTCAAAATAATGTTCTTGATGTTGCATTAGGAACAATAAAAAATGAAATAATAGGTATTGAAATTGTAACTACAGGAACTGCTTCGCCAATTAGCACAACAAGTTTTACCATTAATACAACAGGAACAACCAATGCTGCCATTGACATTACCAATGCCAAATTATGGTATAGCGGAACAAGCAGTTCTTTTTCTACTGCTAATCAATTTGGGAGTACAGTTGTAACACCCAACGGTTCATTTAACATAATAGGAACTCAAATGTTAAGTGTAGGAACAAATTATTTCTGGCTAACTTATGAAGTACCCTTTACAGCAACCAATGGTAATTTTATTGATGCCGAATGTACTTCTATAATAGTAAATACCATAGCGCAAACTCCAACTATCTCTACCCCTGCAGGAAATCGCGAAATTATACTGCAAAATACTTTTTATATGGTTTACAATAAAGGCTCTAATGGTGGTGGGAGTGATATCATTCAAACAACAGATGGAGGATACGCTAAATTGTTAACTGATTTCTCAACTGGTTCACTTGGAGCTACAGATATGTACTTACATAAAACTGATCCTGGAGGTAATACGCAATGGAGCAAACATTACGGAGGTGCTGGTTCTGATGAAGGTTTTACCTTAATTCAAACCGCTGATGGAGGTTATTTTTTTGCAGGATCATCCAACAGCTTTCCTACCGGAAGGTGGCACGTTATTAAAACAAATACTTCAGGTAATGT
>JAJCYN010000376.1 GCA_029262915.1 Flavobacteriales bacterium | reverse complement strand
TTTTTGATATTGAAGGATACAATACCTTTTCAAAAGAGGAAGCCCTCCACAGAGAAAAAAATAGTAATAGCAAAATTGTTAGAACTGACAAAGTTGAACTAAAACCGATTAATGATATTATTCGAGACAATTTCGAAGGTTATCCTGATTTTTTATCAATTGATATTGAAGGCTTAGATTTTGAAGTATTAAAAAGCTTGGATTTAGAGAAATACCCTATCCCCGTAATATGTGCTGAAACTTGTACTTTTTCAGAAACACACATTAAGCCGAAGGATAAATCAATAGAAAATTTTATGTTGACTCGAGGTTACTTTTTGTATGCAGATACTTATATAAATTCCATTTTTGTAAACAATAGTTGGTTTAATAACATAAAAAGGCAAGAGTGAAAGCGATTATTTTTGGAATAAATGGTCAAGATGGATTTTATCTTAATGAACTCCTTAACAAAGAGAATGTAGATGTTGTAGGTGTTTCTCGAAGTGATGGAGATTGGTTGAAAGGAGATGTTGGAGATTTTGATATGGTAGAAAAATTAATAAAGCTACATCAACCTGAATTTGTTTTTCATTTAGCAGCGAATTCAACAACCAGGCATGACGCTTTGTTTGAAAATCATAAAACAATACTGACAGGAACAATTAACATATTGGACACTGTGCTAAAATTTTCTAAAAAAACAAAAGTGTTTATTTCTGGTAGTGGGTTACAATTTAAGAATACGGGAAGCCCAATCAGTGAAAGTGATCCTTTTGAAGGTAGAGATGCTTATTCTGTTTCAAGAATTCAATCTGTATATACGGCTAGATACTATAGAGAATTAGGGCTTAAGGTTTATGTTGGTTATTTTTTCAATCATGATAGTCCTTTAAGAACTGAAAGACACGTCAATCAAAAAATAGTTGCAGCTGTAAAAAGAATAGCTAATGGAAGTGAGGAGATGCTTGAATTAGGAAATATTGATGTGGAAAAAGAATTTACTTTTGCAGAAGATACTGTTAATGCTATATGGCTTCTGGTGAATAATAATACAAAATTTGAAATGATTATTGGAAGTGGAAAAGCGTACAGTATTAAAGATTGGCTAGTAATTTGTTTTAGTTACTTTAAGTTAGATTGGAAGGATTATGTCAAAAAAAATGTAAATTTCAATTCAGATTATAACATCTTAGTATCTGATCCTGCTAAACTCTTTAAATTAGGATGGGATCAGTCAGCAGATATTGAAGAACTGGCCAAAATGATGATCGAGTATGAATGACAATAAACGGTTAAAAATATTAATAATTACAGATTTTTTACCCTACCCTATTACTAGCGGGGGAAAAATTTGCCTTTATAATTTTGTAGATTATTTGAGAAAATATCATGATTTTACGTTATTTTTTCCTTCGAACTCTAATACAATTGAATTTGAAAAGAAAAAAGTAAATCAAATGTGGGGAGATGTTGACCTAATCAATGTCGATCTTAGAAGTAGGAGGAATAAATCTTTTCGTTATTTTTTTACTCGATTAATAAGAGTTGTTAAAAGAAAAATTGACATTATAAATAAGAATCTTAATCAGGATGAAAACAATGCTCTTAACCTCGATTTTTCATTGCCTTTTGCACCTAAAGAAAAAAAGTACATTACAGAATTAAAAAGCCTGTTTCAAGCAAAAAATTTTGACATTATTCAAATTCAACTTACTCAAAATCTAAATTTGATAAATATTTTACCTGAAAAATCGATTAAAATATTTGAACAATTCGAATCTCAATATGATGTATTCAAAGGGTATGCTAAATATAGCAATTTGCCAGTAGATTATTCGAACTATATAACGGATAATTCTGAATTTTTGGAAAATTTATATATCAATAAATTTGATGCTGTTTTTACGCTCAATGAAAAGGACTCTAACTATTTTAAATTAAACTTATCCAATCCGAAAATATTTACTTCACCATTTGGAGTGTTGAATAAAGACATTATAAAAACACCGAAACTTATATTTACACCTAAAAAAATTATTTTTTCTGGAAACGAATTTCATCCACCTAATTATGATGCACTAATGTGGTATCTTTCTGATATTCACTTACCTATTTCCAGGAGGCATAGCATAAAATTATATGTGACAGGAATATGGTCTGAAAATACTAAAAAACGTTTTAAAAAAATAGTTCCAGGTATTACGTTTGAAGGATATGTTAGTGATTATTCGGAATTTCTTCAAGATAGTATAGTTGTTGTGCCAATAAGACTTGGAGGGGGAGGGCTTCGAACAAAAATATTATATGCAATGGCTAATGGAGCTCCTGTAGTTACAACAAGTGTTGGGGCTTTTGGAATTGAAGGGAAGCACAACGAACATTTTTGTATTGCTGATTCTAAATCCGATTTCATTGCTGCTATTGATGATTTCATTATGAGTCCAGAGAAGAAGAAAAAAATAATTTCCAATGCACATTCATTGATTATGGATAAATACAATCAGACTCACACTTCTGAAGTAAGACAGTGCCAGTATTTAGAACTTGTATCTAATCATATAATAAATAAAACAAATTAAGATGGCAGAAACTTTAGGAATGCTTTGCGACAAATTAACTATTGTAAAACTTAAGCAATATCATTCGGAAGATAATTCAGAACGAATAGCTAGTTTAAATGACCAAGC
>JAJCYN010000375.1 GCA_029262915.1 Flavobacteriales bacterium | reverse complement strand
CATTTCATTTAGTTTTTTAGTGTTTGTTGTGTGGATGGTTTCTCCTATGCTAAAATCTATATCGGGAGCAATGTTCCCTACTTTCATTGCTCGGTAGGTTTCTAATTGTCTTGCTAAATCATTGTTTAGTGTACAACTATTTTGATTAAGTAGTTTTAATGCCAAGTGTTCGGATGCGGTAAACAAACTTCGTTTTTCCATAAGGTTAAATAAAAAGTGAACTACTTCATTCAACAATTCTTCATTTTCCATTAAATTTTCTATGATGTAATCGGTGGAAAGGTTCATCTCTACATAAATATTGTCTAGAGATTGTCCACTGTTTTCTAGTAACAAGTAATGTCCTTCGAGTAAATCATCTAATATGCCACTGTGGTATAATCGTTTATCGTTTAATTTGAGTTGCCGAAAATCGGCTATGTGTTGAGGAATTCGTTCTATATAGCGTTGTGCAGAAAGTGGCATATCATCCAGTAATTTTCGAATTGGTAAATACCAAGAAACATAGGTCAATTTATCTACATTATTTAAAAAAATAGCATCCTCTTCTTCTAAGCGTTTAGTCTCTTTTTCTATTAACTGTACATTTTCTTTTTGTTGCTGAAAGATTGGTGTTGTTTTGTATTGAGGAAGTAAATACTTCCACCCTGCTAAAGCCTGCTCTCGTTGGTTGTGTTCTTTGGCATATTGGCTAAAGATTTGATTTTCTTTACTGTTCAAAATAGTTATGTTATCTGGTTCTTTTAAATGAGTTCCTTTTATAAGGATTCCTGATTCGTTTAGTATGATAAATAATTGGCTTTTGTCGGATGTTTCTATATACCCCATCCCTTTATACTGATTGTTGTAATTAAAATTAAAATTGCCAACACTATCAATAGTGGTTTTTGCTAATTCTATGGTTTCAAAACCTTCATAACCTAATAGTTTTATTTCTTGGTTGGCATGATATTTTAACCTCCCTTCTAACAATTGTCCAAAACTAAAGTTGGCTATTAATAGCAATGATATGAGTAATACTTTGTTTTTCATTTCTTTTTTGTTAGACCTAACAGGTTTTAAAACAAAAACAAGTTATATGGACAAAAGACAAAAATGAGTTGTATGAACTTTTAATACAAAATAAAAAGCCATAAATATCAGTAATCAAGTTTAATTTTTAATGCAACGTACCGAATGACCAAATACTCTCAATGTTTGTGTTATACTTGAGGAATTGGAATACGTTAGGAACCTAGACAAAGTACCTGCAGTGGTAGAACTCCAGTATACACCACTTGTTCCTACAAAACTGAGTACAGCAGAGTTCCATTCACGATAGCCTCCAGTAGTTAATTTTAAAGGAGAGTTAAAAGCACCTGCACTATTGTTCGTGCTCCAACTTAAACGCTCAGCATCTAGCTCAAATTCGGTAGGAATGCGGTACCCTGATGGGCATGGATTATTTGTTCCTGATACTCCTTGCCATAAACTATTATTGCTCGGGTTCCGCCAATCAAAAGGAGAAACAGTTCCGTTTATTATAAAATTACCATGCCCAGGTGTGTTAGTAGAACTTAAGGTGGTTGTGGTTCCACTTGTACGTTTTTCGTGTCCATCAGAACATCTACCCCATTGATATAAATCACCGTAAGCAACTACGTCTGAACTACTTGTTGCTACTTGACTAGCTCCTAAATTACGATCCATCCAGGTTTTACCTGTAACAGGATTTAATACATCTACTACTGGTATTGCAGTTCCTCCACAAGGAAATGCTGGTGCTGTATTTACTGTAATAGCAAATGTTCTTGCTGGACCCAATCCACAGGCATTTGATGGAGTAACGGTTAATATCCCTGAAGTAGCAATTCCTGAAAAATTAGCAGTAATGGAATTGGTGGCACAACCACTTGAACAGCTAAACCCTGTTCCTGAATAAGTCCACAGATAAGTAACACCTGCTACATTAGTAACAGAATAAGCTACTCCATTGTCTCCTTGAGTAACAGGACTAGTGCCAATAATTACTGAAGGCTGTGTAGGTAAAGTACAGCCTATACATCCAAATGCAACCCATGTTGTAGTAGTTTGATTCCATGCTTCAAAGCACTCTGTAGTCGTGTTAAAAATTAGTAGAGACATCGGTATAGGTGCTGTTATAGCATTACGTTGAGTTGTAGTAAGCCGAGGAATAAGTAATCCAGTACTTGTGTTACCCGCATCAATGTCGAGCATTGCTTTAGAGTTGGGTATTGCACCTGTGGTATTTATACCTATATTTTGTGCAAAAACAGATATGTTAATTAGAAGATAAACCAATACAATGATGTTTTTTTTAATATTCATAAGTTTCATATTTATTAAATGGCTTTATGTTTTAATACCATATTATTTATAATGCAAAACTTATTAACTAAAAAAGAAAACAAAAAAAAAGAGGGTTATCAAATGGTTATCAAGTCCATTTTTTTCTTTTTAATAAAATATAAGTACTTGAAAATCAATACACTATGTGTGATTGATTATTATCCTTTAACTCAACATTCTGAAAAGTTAGCTGTAAATTAGTTATATTGGATAATAAAATCGGATAGCATACTCCCTTTAGGAAGATTCATTTTGGAGTGAATACGATGTCGATAGTTTTTTAGAGTCTCAACAGACACCCCTAGTAAAGAAGATATATCGATCGTGCTCATATTCATTTTTAATAAAGAGCATATTCTTAATTCATTAGAAGTCAATTTTGGGTAAGATGCCTTCAAATTACCAACAAAGTCTTTGTGTACTCCTTCAAATTGAGTTTGAAACTCAATTAAATATCTTTCCTCAATTTTATTTAGCTGAATTTGCTTTTTTAAATCTTGAACGTTTTTTGTTATTTCTTCTTTTGATTGATTCTTTATCATTCCTATTAATTGATCCAGTTTTCCTGTAAATTGATTATTTTGCGTAATCCGCAATGTTAAACCTATCAATTCTTTATTCTTCAAGATTAACTCATTTTCTAGTTTTGCCTTTTTTAACTTAGTAATCTCATACTGAGATTGAGTGTTTTTTCTTTTATGTTGCTGATTTTTAAATACATATACTCCTAACATAATTAATAATAAACTTGAGATTCCAAAAGATATTAAATAACCTTGCTGCTTTTTTATTCGTTCTTTTGTTATTGCTATCTGTTTTTGGTGTTCTGCTTTAACCAGTAGTTGTTGTTGTTCATAGGTATATTTTATTTCCTGTTTTATCGCTTCCTTTTCGATTTCTTTATTTTGAATAGAGTCTTTCAATTCAGCATAGCTTGTATAATACTCTAAAGCTTGTTTATACAAGCTTACTTTTTTTTGATTCGAAAGTTGGGAAGAGGCAACTTCTGCTTTCAAAATTTTGCTAAACAAAAAAGAAATTTTACTAATAAAAGAAGGGTAACCTAATTCATTAGCTAATTTTAAAGAATGTGAAGCATAATTTTTAGCTTCTTGTATTTTTCCTTGGTCAAATTTAATAGTAGCGATACTCTTCTCAGATAACATTATTCCTTTTTTGTGTCCTATTTCTTTTCTTATTTTTAAACTTTGGTAATGATATTCCAAGCTTTTATCCATTTCTTTTTGACGATAATAAATAACAGCGATGTTATGTAAACAAACTGCTACTCCTATTTTATCACGTATCTCTTCCCTTATTTTTAGACTTCTATCTAAATACTTTAAGCTTTTAACAAGTCTTTTTTGATTTAAAAAAATAACTGCAATATTATTCAAAGAATAGGATATTCCTCTCTTATCTCCAATCTCTTTCCTTATCTCTAAACTTTTAGAATAATACTCTAGAGCCTTTAAGGTATCATCTATACTATTATAAATAAAGCCTATGTTATTGAGATAGGTAGCTATTATTTTCGCATTGTTTGTTTGTTTTATGATTGTTAAACTTTTAAAAAAATATTCTAAAGCCTTTGAAACATGACCTTTATCATAATAAATAATTCCAATATTATTTAACGCTGTAGACAAAATATATGAAAATGACTTTTTTTCAGTGTTAGTCAATGAAGCGTCATTTAAGTTATCTTCGGCAATTTTTTTTGCTTTTTCGCAAAGAATTGCCATCGTGTCGGGATTAGAAACATAAAATATTTCGGATAGACTTACATAAGCTTCAGCAATTGCTGTATCATACTTACTTTCATTAATTACCTGGTTTAAAGAATCAATCTGTTGTTGTTGAGCAGGCGTAAATTGAGCAAATCCTATTATTGAAATTATGGATAAAGTAAATGTGAAAAATGCTCTTTTCAAATTTGAAATTTCTGAATACCCCTCGTACTACTTTTAAAAGTAATACTAAATAAAACACTATCTGGAGAATACTACCAATGAACAATTACAACTCCAGCAGAACCATTTCTACCAAAAAATTGCCCATCACCTGTTCCTCCTTTTCCATAAGTACTACCATTACCGGAGGAACCGCCATACATTCTTGCATTTGTTTTATAACTAGCGCCAAGATGTCCTGACATACTTAATTGACCTGTACTTGTTCCTACAGGCCGTCCGTGATTATCACTACATCCTTTCCCTCCTGATCCTCCTGTGGATTGAATTGAAATAGGCGAACCAAAGCTTGAGGTTCCTCCTGATAAACCAAGTACACAAGTTCCACTTGCAGCTCCTAAACCTCCCGCACCAATGGTTACGGCATGGACTGCTGCAGGAACTACGGTTAAGTAAGACTTTCCGTATCCTCCTCCTTGTCCTCCAGCCCCATGTTGTGATGCATTACCCGAAGCACCACCACCACCACCACCAATCACTTCTACCATAACATTAGTAACACCAGCGGGTACCGTAAAATTACCATTAGAAGTAAATACTTGTAGGTTAGTAAAACCACCCCCACCTGCAGCAGGAGCTGCGGCACTAACATTAGTTCCAATAATAAACCAAGCAGCACCATCGCTAATAATTCTATAATATTCAAACTGATTACTAAGCGTTTGTGTGGCAGCACCATCAATTAATTCTCCACCATTAGCATCTATTATAACATTGTTAGTTGCATCTGTCTTTTTAATGTAATACATTCTATCTGGTGCAGTTGCAGCAGCAGGTAAATTAACAGTTATTGGACCTGTTCCAGCATCAACTAAAATTGTAGCTTCATCTGCAGCAGTATAAGGTCCTGCATTAATGCTTGTTATTTTAGCTCCAAAAGACCCTGCAATTTCAAATCGAGAATCAGGGCTTAGTGTAGCTACACCAACATTTCCTGTTGTTTCACTAATAAACATTCTTGCAGTAGCATTGTTTACATCCCAGAAAAATAAATCTTCGTTTAACGATCCTCGCTGACCTATTTGCCAAAAATTAGTTCCATTCGTTCTTAAATGCAAACCATTTTCATTTCCATTGGTATTTCTATCGCTTATAATGAAAGAATTGGTAAAACCATCAGATAAAATATTCCCTGCTACTTCTAATTTTTCGGCTGGAACAGTTTCTCCAATACCAACATTACCTTGTACCAATAAGCCGTTTGCTGGAGCAGCATTGGTTCCAGAATATAATGGGCCTATTACAGCAGCTCCTTCTACATCTAATTTATTTTGTGGAGCTCCAGTTCCTATACCTACAAATCCAGCTGATTTCACTCTTACCCGTTCTATGTTATTGGTTCTAATTACCCAATCTTGTAAATCGCTTGTTCCTACAAAATTTACTGCAGGGTTCGTTCCTGCATTCCCTAACAAAGTCCAATCGTTACTTGCAGTACCAGTAGTTAATCTTATCCAAACTGGAGCAGCAGGAATTCCAGAGTTATAATAATAACCTACACCATCGGGCAATGCAGCATTGGTATTGTAAATTAGCAAACTTGTTGCAGGAGAAGCTATGGTTGCTGCATCGTTAATGCCTGTTAAAGCTATTCTTGGTACTAATAATCCTTTATTAGTAAAATCGATATCTAAACCTGAAGATGCATTTGGTA
>JAJCYN010000374.1 GCA_029262915.1 Flavobacteriales bacterium | reverse complement strand
TTCTTAACCATTTGAGCAATCTCTTTTACTTTAAAGTTTTGATAACCTGCATTAAATATTTTGTTTTGAATTTTATTAGAGTCTATTTCTAATAGCATCAAATAAACATCAGTCATATCTTCAATATGGATATTTGGTCTTAATTGTTCTCCTCCAAATACTGATATTTTCCCTTTATTAATTGCTAGATTAGTTAATATATTTACGACTAAATCTAATCTTAATCTTGGTGAGTATCCACACACAGTTGAAGGTCTAACTGTAACTGTTACAAAATCATCAGAATCATATTTTGTAAGAATTTCCTCACATTGAGCTTTAAACTTTGAGTAATCAGTTAGAGGAAGTAGTTCCATATCCTCAGTAACATTAGGTTCTTCTTTAATACCATATACTGATGATGATGAAGCATAAATAAAACGTTTAACACCATTTTCTTTAGATATTTGAACCATAGGCTCAAATGGGTCTAAGTTTATAGATTTTCCTAAATTGGGATTCAACTCAAAACTTGGGTCATTAGAAATACAAGCTAAATGTATAACAGCATCATGTCCAGGAATCGATTTTTTCATCAATTCAATATCTCTAATGTCTCCTTTAATTTTTGTTAAGTTATCATGATTTGGCAGAACTTCTTCTCCGTAAATCATTAAATCAATAACTGTTACTCTATATCCTTTATTTAATAATTTAGGAACTAATACAGCTCCAACATATCCGGCTCCACCGGTTATAAAAACACTCTTCATTCTATTTTAATTATCTGCTATTAATACTTTATAATTTACATCTCCTGTGTAATTCAACTCAGTTAAAAATTGATCCCACCATTCAGGAGTTTCCAATGTTTTGTGAGTTCTATCCCAAACTAACATTCCTTCTGTTTCTTTTTGATTTCTTCCAGTTTGAATCTCAAAAAATATATTCTTCTTACTTGTTCTAAGACACTCACCTATTAAAATTTTCAAATCACTTTTCTCTATATGTGGCAATACTTCTTTACCTAAAATAAGATCAAAGTTATTATCATCAAAATCTAATAAAGACGATTCTGCAAAACTAATTTTTCCTTTTAATTCAGGATGAGAATTCTCTATAGCGTATTCACTTTTATCAAGTCCAACTACCTCCATCCCTAGTTTTTGAAATTCAATCAAAACAAATCCTTTTGCACAACCAATTTCTAAAACCTTATCGCCTGGTTTCAACCCATAATGATCACAGATATCTTTCACTACTCCTGCATATCTACCATCATATTTATAGCCTCCATAACCAACACCTAACTCATTATTATCAAAATAATCATACCCAAAATCCATGTAATTTTGAGACACATTAGTATTCCCTTTTTCAATAATATCTTTACGCTCCTTACTTGGTCGTGCGATTATTTTAGATTTGAATAAGTCTATTTTCATTTTTTATAGCTGATATCCGTATTTATTCGCTTCTGATTGCACTGTCTCAATTAAATCCTTTGAATCTCTTTCTGACAAGCTATCTCTCAAATTAACATTTTTATTCTTTCCATGATACTGCCCAACACTTGATATCATTTCTTCTTGAAATTTAATACCCATCCAAGAACATATTTTTTTCAATTCATCTGTAGGATCTGCTTTTAAATCTTCATATTTCAACATATAATAATTCTCAGTATTCTTACTACCAAAACGTCTTAAATAAGAATTATATGCAGACCACAACGAACCTATTTTTTCAATGCTTCCATCCATCTCCATTCTTGATTTCATTGATAGAAAACAATCAATAGGGTTACGTACCAAATGGATTATTTTAATACTAGGATTAACACCAATAATTGTTTCTAAATCTGGTATTAAAGGTTCTGGTGCTCCAGGAGATAATGCTCCAACAAGAATATTATCAGAATTTACTTCTGACAATTTTAAATAAAAATACTTTCTGATTCCCTCAGCCCTACCGTGATCTATAGAAGATTTTACAATATCAAATTCATTTTTTAGATCTGGCATAGATCTAGATTTATGAACTTGAGAAGTTCTATCTAAATTCAATATAGAATCTGTAGAATGTGTTAAAAATGGAGAAAATAATTCTGTTGTTTTAATACTAGAATGATTGCTCAACAAACTTCTATTTAACCACCTACACCCTGAGTGAGGAAACCATGTTATTGCTACTAATTGAGACATTCTATATCAGTTTATTATACAGTTCAACTATCTGCTCCTTATTCGATTGAAGTGATAGTTCTTTACGTTTTTCTAAAATACGTTCTTTTAACACCGCAATATCGTACTTTGAAATCATCTTATCAAGTTTATCCCAATCTCTATCATTCACACTAAAACCTAAATCATTTTTTTCAACAAAATCAGTTCCATAAATTCGGCTATCACTAACAATAACAGGCAACCCTGCTTCCAGATAACTAAACATCTTATTTACCATTCCTGTCTTCATTTTATCCTTTGTAGTTCTAATGCTTACATCTTCAGCATGAATCCACAATCCCCAATCATAATCAGCTATTTCTTCAATCAATTTTTTCATTGGAACTGATTTATGAAAATGAAAATATTCTTCTGATTTATCTAATTCCAAATATTCTTTATAAGGTTTATAAGGAATCGGATAGACGTGAAAATGGATCTTTTGCTTGGCTAACTCTTTAGCTAAAGGAATATAATAACAGTACTTTCTTTCAGGGTCTTTAGAAATTGTTCCTGTATAGACCATATGAATTTCATCACTTTGTTTATCTTGATGTTCAAACAAATCTTCATCAGTGTGATCTACCCAAGTTAATTCTTCGCAATTTATTTCATATCCAAAACTTCTATAGTAGTCTGTTACATGTTTAGGTCCTTTATAGATTAACCCTTTCACACTTTCAAAACAAAACTTTTCTTGATCTTTTAACTTCTTATCTATTTTATCAACCCCAAATGAAATTCCCGAAAAATCATTCCCATCAGACATTATAACTGGAAAAGAAGTTTCTTTTAGCAGTTTCTCAATGTGAACATAGGGCTCACAAAAAGTATGAATAAGATCTGGACTTTCTTCTTTTACCAATCTTATCATATTATTCAATCCTTCAGAAATGTTTAATTTCTGAGCTAAAAACTGATAATACTTTGATTGTTTGAGTTTAGTTTTCTTTGTAAAGAAAACAACTTTATCAAATATCCCTTCAAATAATTCATCATCATAAAACGATTCTGAACAAATCAGCACCATCTCAAATTGAGCCGTTAACCTAACAGCTTTTGCCATTTTG
>JAJCYN010000373.1 GCA_029262915.1 Flavobacteriales bacterium | reverse complement strand
GCTGCTGTTGCAACTCTTATATCTATTTTTATTGTAAATACTTTTCGATTAATTATAATTAAAGTAAAAATGGGAATATTACCATTCACGACTAAATCAATATATATACCTATAGTTGGAGCGCTGATTTATGTTGTTGTTTATTTTATTCCAGTTATTGAATCGTTTGTAGTAGATATTATTATAAGATCTTTTGTTATAACAGCCATTTTTGTTCCTTTAATGTATATTCTAAAAGTGTCTGAAGAGTTTAACTCATTAATTAATAAAACATTACGAATCATTAAACTTAAAAAATAAATAAGTCTTATTTTTGTAGAATGAAATTATTCCTATTAATAACTGGGTTGTTGGCATTGAGCGTTTTTGGAATGGCTGTTAAAATCATTTTTAAAAAAGGTGGTAGGTTTGATAAAACTTGTGCTAGTGCAAGTCGGATTTTTGGTGAAGAGGAAGAAGGTAAACCTTGTGGTTTTTGTGGAGCTTTACCAGAAGAAAAATGTAAAAGTGACGAAGTAGAAACTGCTGCCTAATCTTCTAGCAAATCAGGTCTTCTTTCTTTAGTACGTTCAATCGCTTTTTCTTCACGCCATTTTTCAATTGCGGAATGATTGCCTCCTAACAATATTTCAGGAACTTTTAAACCTTTATAGTCTTCGGGTCTTGTATAAACAGGTGGGGCTAATAATCCGTCTTGAAAAGAATCCGTTAATGCAGAAGTTTCATCACTAATTACTCCAGGGATTAAACGAATAATAGCGTCACTTAGTATAGCTGCAGGTAATTCCCCACCGGTTAAAACAAAATCACCTATAGAGACTTCTTTAGTAATAAATAATTCTCTAATTCTTTCGTCAACTCCTTTATAATGACCGGCCAAAATAATAATGTTTTCTTTTAAGGAAAGTGTATTCACCATTCCTTGCTTCATAGTTTCCCCATCAGGAGTCATATAAATGATTTCATCATATTTTCGTTCAGCTTGTAATTTCTCAATACAATCTGCAATGGGTTGTATTTGCATTACCATTCCAGCACCACCACCAAAAGCGTAATCATCAATGCTTTTTTGGTTGTTCAGAGAATAATCTCTTAAATTATGAAGGTTAATTTCGACCAGACCTTTGTCTTGTGCTCTTTTTAAAATAGAGGTGTTTAAAGGACTTTCCATTAAATTGGGCAATACAGTTATGATGTCAATTCTCATTAATTGAGTTGTAAAGTAATAAAGTCGTAAAGTTACAAAGTTTTGACTTTACAAACTTTCTACTAAAAACTAGTATCTTTGTTTTTCAAAATTTTACTATGACTGAGACAAATCAGAATTGGACAAAAGAAGAGATTCTTGACATCTATAATAAACCTTTAATGGAGTTGATTTATGAGGCTTCAAAAGTGCATAGAGAGCATCACGATCCATTAAAAATTCAGGTGAGTAAACTGATTTCTATTAAAACGGGTGGTTGTTCTGAAGATTGTGGTTATTGTCCACAAGCAGCACGTTATCATACCAATATTGAGAAGAATGATTTAATGCCAGTTGAAGAAGTTTTATCAAAAGCAGCTGATGCAAAAGCTACTGGTTCATCAAGAGTTTGTATGGGAGCGGCATGGAGAAATGTACAAGATGGAGAAGATTTTGAGCAAGTTTTAGAAATGGTGAGAGGTTTGAGTGCTATGGAAATGGAAGTTTGTTGTACATTAGGAATGGTTACAGAAAATCAAGCAACCCGATTGGCTGAAGCTGGATTACATTACTACAATCATAACATAGATACCTCAGAAGAATATTACAAAGATGTTATTTCAACTAGAGGTTTTGAGGATAGAATAAAAACGTTGGAGAATGTTCGAAAAAGTGCTTTGAAAGTTTGTTCAGGTGGAATTATTGGAATGGGAGAATCTGACAATGATAGAATTGGTATGTTGATGGGGTTATTAGCATTGAGTAATCCACCAGAGTCTATTCCAATTAATGCTTTAGTTCCTGTTGAGGGAACTCCTTTAGAAGGGCAAGAAATTGTTCCTGTTTGGGATGTAGTAAGAATGATAGCCACAACTCGTATTGTTTTTCCTAAAAGTACTGTACGATTATCGGCAGGAAGAACAGAAATAAGCAAAGAAGGTCAGGCTTTGTGTTTTATGGCTGGTGCATCTTCCATTTTTGCAGGTGATAAATTACTTACAACTCCAAATCCTGGAGATAATGAGGATATGCAATTGTTTAATATCTTAGGATTAACTCCTACCGAAAAAAAGAAAGACAACACAGGAAAAGTTAAGATTAGAAAGAACCAACCTAATGCCATAGAAGAAGAAAAATGGAGTAGGCCAGGTCATACCATAGAAAGAAATCTTGAAGCTACAAAAAAAGCCAAAGAGATTAGAAGAGAGTTAAAAGAAACGAATTAGTTTCTATTCGATGAAATCTCATCTTAGACATATTGAGCGAAAACTTGCCAAAAGAAAATCTGAAAATGCTTTTCGTGAATTGAAAGATAATAATAATTTGATTGATTTTTGTTCTAATGATTATTTAGGTTTTGCATCCGAAAAAGAGATTCATATTTTAGATGCTTTGCCACAATATGGAGCAACAGGATCAAGATTAATATCTGGAAATTATAAACAAACAGTTGAGATTG
>JAJCYN010000372.1 GCA_029262915.1 Flavobacteriales bacterium | reverse complement strand
AACCTAATTGGTATTTATCAGAACGAGTTGCATCATAAGCTTTTTCTTTATGATAGCGTTTTAAATATGGAATAGCGTCATTATATTTCCCCGTATTATAATAAGCTTCACCCAATAAACGGGCAATCTCAGGTGCTCTTTTTGGAATGGCTTTTTCTAATAATGCAGGAGCATAAGCTATTAGTTCATCATACTTTTCCTGTAAGTAATAGATTTGAGTGATGTAATAAGGGGTAATTGGAGAAAACTTTGCATTATCTTTTAGAGATAAAAACGTTTGCAATGCAGATTCGTATTTCTCTTGTAAATATGCAATGTGACCGTAATAATAACGAGCAGGGGCGGTATATTTCGTATCGGCATCTTTTATTTCATAAAATGCTTTAGATGCTTCGTCAAAAGCTTCTTCTCTAAAATGGCTATAGCCGATTTTAAAATAGTACTCAGCCAATTCTTCATCGGATAAATCATAAATATCCATTTTAGCAAACCACTCTAATGCATTATCATATTTCTTTTTTCTAAATTTATAGCGACCTAAATGGAAATAAGCCAATTTTATTTTTGGGCTTTCTGGGTAGGCATAAATAAATTCAATCAATAAATTTTCTGCATCAATATTAAAGAGTTCTAAGCCACAAATGGCTTGATAATATTGTGAATTTACTGCTACCTCAGATTTTTTATCATCAATGTTTTTTAAAACTGTTGCGAATTTTTCTTGAGCTGCACTAAATTTTTCTTTATCGTAAAGCTCTAATGCAGCATTATAGGTGGTATTAGAGTGAGTGTAAATAGTCGTTTTTTGTCCGAATACAGCCGTGCTTATTGAACAAAATAAAACAATTAGGTATGTTATTTTTTTTAAATACAAAACACTTATAAATGTGTATTTATAATGGTTTAAAATTAGAAATGATAAAGTATGCTACTTCTACAAACACCTATAGTTTTCAACGTGAGAATGTTTACATTATTTCATTTTAAAAATAGTCTGATGGTGTATTTGGCAGATATATTAGATATATTTGTTAGCGAGAATTGTAGATTTTTAAAGATGATTATAGATATAAATTCAGCCAAAGTTTTTCAGAAAAAAAACTTGATTTTACAGGATGTAAATGTAAAAATAGGGAAAGGTGAATTTGTTTATTTAATAGGAAAAACGGGTTCAGGGAAAAGCAGTTTACTAAAAACTCTTTATGGAGATTTGCCTCTTAAGGAAGGAGAAGCGATGGTTTGTGATTTTGATTTGAAAACCATAAAACGGAGTAAAGTTCCTTTTTTAAGGAGAAAACTAGGAATCGTTTTTCAAGATTTTCAATTGTTATCTGACAGGAGTGTTAATGATAATTTGAAATTTGTTCTAAAAGCTACAGGTTGGAAAGAAAAAAGCAAAATTGAAGCTAGAATTACTGAAGTGTTAGAAAATGTTGGGTTAGGAGCGAAAGGGTATAAATTCCCCCACGAACTTTCTGGCGGAGAACAGCAGAGAGTAGTAATTGCTAGGGCATTATTGAACGAACCAGATTTAATTTTAGCAGATGAACCAACCGGTAATTTGGATCCAGAAACGTCTGAGGAGATAATGAAATTATTATTCGACATCAGTAAAAAAGGGAAAGCGATTTTGATGGCAACACACGATTTTCATTTAATGGGAAAATTTAAATCACGAACCATTAAATGTGAAAATAGTACAGTAGAAGAAGTGTCTGGTTCTGCTCAAAGTACTTTTAATATGTCTCCTCAAGAAGAAGTTCCAATTGAAAGAACAGAGGGAGAGAATCTTTAATTTTTATTATTTGGGAGCCTTTTTCAATAAATATAGGGCTAATAGGCTGTATAAAATATTGGGTATCCACACTGCGATAATCGCTGGTAATCCTGAGTTTATAGCGAAGGTTGAAGAAACTTGCATGAATAGGATGTAGGAAAAACTTATTACTAAGCCTAACCCAATATGCAATCCGATGCCACCACGTACTTTTCTGCTGGATATAGAAACACCTATTAATGTTAAAACAAAGGTAGCAAAAGGATAAGCACCTCTTTGCTGCTTCTCGAGTTCATAAATGACTATTTGTTGTGAGCCTTTAAACTTTTGTTCTTCAATAAAATCGTTTAGTTCGAAAAAATCCATCGTAGTGATGTAACTATTTCTCCGCTTAAATTCTTCTGGTTTTAGATTGAGCGTAGTATCTTTTCTTACACCTTTGGTAATAGTCTCATTTAAGCCATCAATATGTCTTTCTATATAATTGGTTATGGTCCATTTGTTTATGGTGGAGTCCCATTTAACATTGTCAGACAGCAATTTATATTCAAGTTCTTTTTTTTCATTAAATCGTTCAATAGAAAAATTGTTTCCTAAATTTAAATCAACTACAAAGTTTGTCATATAAATATAAGTTCTGTCATTAATTTTCATGTGGATGTTCTGAGCGAAGTTTCTTAGCTTATTTCTATAATAAACTTCTTCAAATGCCAAACGCTTTTTATTGGCATCTGGA
>JAJCYN010000371.1 GCA_029262915.1 Flavobacteriales bacterium | reverse complement strand
TTTTGGTTATTCTTTGAGTTTAAAGTGATTTATGCATATCGATGGAGAAAGTATGGGGAGGAAAAAATTATAGTAGAAAAAGGCCAGCTGTTATTAATTAAAACAATAGGAAAAAGGGGGATAACACAATGCTTTCGATTTGATGAGATAAAGACAATTGATTTTTATAAAGATGCAAGTGGTGGTTTTGTAAAATCGATGAATACTTCTTATTGGAATATAAATAAGTATCAATTAATGATTCAACTCGAAAAAACTGTTGTTCCTTTTGCAATTGATCTTGAAAATAAAGATGCAAAACAAGTGTTAAATGAGATTAGAAATTTTAATTAGAAATCTTAAAAACAGCTGTTTTAACTCTTTTAGTGCTTACACCATCTATTATTTCATCTAAAATTAACTCTTGAGCTTTCTTATTTTCGAACACTTCCTCTAAATTATTGATTATCCCAACAGGAATATTGAGTTCCAAAAATTGATCCATTAATTTCTTGCTGGTTTGTTGTTTAAAAAACGATTTTAAATCCTTATCCAGGGTTTTTCTGTTAATTACCCTTAATTGATTACTAGCGTAATTTTTGTTTTTTATCAGTTTATAAGCCCCAATAATATTTAGTAGTATTTCAAAATGTTTGTCGTTTCCAATAGCAAGTACCAATAATTTTTTATCTTTTGTCTCAAAAGTCTCCCCATAAGGTGCAATATTAGGATGTAATGAGCCTATTGGTTGAGGAATGAAATTATTCATTAACCAGTTGGTTGCTTGATTTTTTAGAGAAGATAGTGCAGCATCGTATAAAGAAACCTCTACCAATGAGCCTTTTCCTGTTTTTTCTTTTTTTAATAAAGCCAATAAGAGTCCTTCTTTTAATTGGTGTGCAGCAAGTACATCTATTAGTGCTATAGGCATTTTAATAGGACCACTTGTTTCATTTCCGTTCATAGACATAAAACCTGTTTCAGCTTGTAAAACTACATCGTATGCAGCTCGTTTACTGTTAGAACCATAACCATTAATTTCGCCATAAATTAAGGTCGAATTATAGCTTTTTAGGGTACTGTAATCCATTCCCAATTTTATATCGTCACCAGGCTTAAAATTAACTATTACGATATCAGCATTTTTTATTAAATTATAGACATTTTTCTGATCACTTTTTTCTTTTAGATTAAAAAAAAGATATTTTTTATTCCAATTAACAGCAGAAAAATAGGCAGATACTTTAGCATTTTTGTCTTCATAAGTACTTTTCCATTTACGAGTTACATCTCCATTTAGAAGCTTATTTTCTATCTTAATTACTTCTGCTCCCATTTCAGCAAAGAACATGCCTACATCAGGACCAGCTAGCACGCTTGCCAATTCAATTACTTTTAAATGAGATAACATTATTTAGGTTTTTTATCTTTTATTTTAGATTCATCCTTATTTTCTTCTTTCTTTTTTCCATTATTGCATGCTCCTTGTGCATCACCATGAGCCTGATGTGCTGACCAAGCTGAAGGGGATATTTGAATAGTTTGTGGATTACTATTATTACCAGGGGGGTAATGACAAATTGTAATTTTAGAATTATTTCCAGAACCAATCCCCGAAGATCCACCATGTGTGTTACCACTAGTTGGGCAAGCTCCTTGTACATCACCATGAGCCTGATGTGCTGGCCAGGCCGAAGGATCTATTTTGATGGTCTGTGTATTAGTGGTATTTCCTGGAGGCTTATGGCAGATTGTAATTTTATTATTTGAGCCTCCTATTCCTGTTGAATTAGGATCAGCAATACAATTACCTTTAGTGTCACCATGTGCCTTATGGATAGGCCATTCTGATTCTCGGATAGTTATTTCTTCTTTCTTATCTCGATCACCTTTGTGGCATATTTTAATCAATTCATCGGGTTTAGGACAATTACCTTTAGTATCACCATGAGCTTGATGTGCTTTCCAAGCAGAAAGAGATATTTGAATAGTTTGTGGATTACTATTATTGCCAGGAGGATAATGACAAATTGTAATTTTTTGTTCAATTACTGCCGGACATTTTCCTTTGGTGTCGCCATGAGCAGCATGCGAATCCCACTCTGACTCCTTAATAGTAATGTTCGATTTTTTTCCTTGATAGTTATGGCAAATCTGAATGTAATTATCCTTTACTATACAAGCTCCCAATTTATCTCCATGGGATTTGTGAATATTCCATTTGGATTCAGAGATTTGAATGGTTTGAGTTTTCCCAGGTTGACCAGGTACGTTATGACAGATAGTAATTTTTTGATCAATGATTACTGGACATTTCCCTTTGGTATCCCCATGTGTTAGGTGAGACTGCCATTCAGAGGTTTTAATTTTTATAGTCGACTTGGTTCCATTACTATTATGACATATTTCTATAATTGGATCAACCACCACCAAAGGACAACTTCCCTTGGTGTCACCATGAGCAGCATGAGATGCCCATTCCGATTCCTTTATCGTAAGGTTTGATTTTGATCCTTTGTAGTTATGACAAATTTGAATGTAATTATCCTGAATTAGACAAGCCCCTAATTTATCTCCATGAGATTTGTGAATTAACCATTTGGATTCGGAGATAGTAATGGTCTCCGTTTTTCCGGATTGACCGGGTACGTTATGGCAAATGGTAATCTTTTTATCAGTAACAGGGCAAGATCCTTTAGTATCGCCATGAGCAGCATGCTGAGCCCAACCAGATTCATAAATGGATATATTTTTCTTTTTTCCTGTAGAAGGGTCTTTATGGCAAATTATAAATGAAGATTGTGGACAAGAACCCTTAGAATCACCATGTGAAAAATGTTCAATCCATCTAAATTCAGGAATAGTGATAGTGTTTTTAGTGCCATTTGAATTTTTATGACAAATGGTGGTTGTTAACTCTACCGAAGGACAAGTTCCTTTAGAATCACCATGAGCCTGATGAATTATCCATTCATTTTCTGGAATTGATAAGCTTTGTCTTTTATCTCCAGTAGCAGGGATGTGGCATATTGTAATCATGTTAACTTGTGGACAAGGGCTTTTTATATCTCCATGAGAAGCATGGATTGGCCAATCTTTTTCATCAATAGTTAAATTTTGATTATTATGGCAAATGGTAATTATTGTTTTTTCGTTACAACTTCCTTCGTAGTCCCCATGAGATTTATGAATATTCCATTTGGATTCAGAGATGATGATTGTTTCAGTAACACCAGGTTTACCAGCAACATTATGACAAATTGTAATTTGTTTTTCTGCACAATTACCTTTAATATCTCCATGAGCTTTATGCTGGTTCCACTCTGTTTCTTTGATGTTCATAGAGGTTAAAGAACCATCATTATTTTTATGACAAATAGCAATTGTACTTATATTGTTACATTGTAAAGAAAACTCTTCAGTATCTGATAGAGATCCATTTTTAGCAACAATCTTAAAATTATTATTTCCTTCTGTCAATTCGATTGTTGATTTAAATGTAGTAGGAGAAAAAAAGTACTTGTATGAAGGTACTTTGTTCCCATTATGATAAAAAGTAATGTCTTTTTGCTCCTTAACATTTTCAATTTTAGCAATAATTTCTATTTTGCAATTTGGTGTGTTAAATGTATTTGTTGTCGGTTGTTGAATAGTAATAATGGGTTTAACAGGAGTGGTGGGGACTATAGGAATAGTTGTTATTGGTTCTGTTGGTTCAACAGGAGGAACATATGTTTCAGGTTCGGTATGCCTAACTATACTGAATATTAATCCCAAAGAAGTGTAATGGTAAATATCTTGAATAAATGAAGGATCACCTGAATCGTGAATTTGACCATCAAATAAATCAGTTTGTGGTAACGATACTTTATGCTCTAGAGCAAAATCTATTCCTGGAGTAATTCTAAAACCTAATCCAACACCAACGGCTGGAGTAAATACTAAAGTATTATAATCTGGATGACTTAATTCTGTTTCATAAGTACCATCTTGTAAATTTTTTATTTCGTTAACTGTGCTGGATCCGTTGTTCCCGTTAATTATAGAATAGTTGTACAACTCACCACTTATGTCTAATTGATCTGTCTCTACTTTGTAGTTAGTAAATCCTCCACCTAAATACAAGTAAAATAATATGCCATGGTTTTGATAAAGTCTATTCCATTTTAACATAGCTTCTAGGGAAAATTCATTTAGCGATGTTCTATTATTCAGATATAATGGACTGAAAGAGTAGTTAAACGTTGTATCGATATTCCCATTTATTGCATCATTGCTTATTTCACCATCGTTACTTAACTTGTCGTAGCCAGTTGTTTTTCCTTGTAGAAATCTCCCTCTAAAAGAAAAGCCAAAAAAACTGCTTCGTTTCTCATATAAAGCATATTCTAAT
>JAJCYN010000370.1 GCA_029262915.1 Flavobacteriales bacterium | reverse complement strand
AAACGGACATCGTCAGTATTTAACTAAAATCCAAATTGAGAGTATTTCTGAAAAGGGTGGTGCTAAGCCAGCTGCAAAAAAAGCAGAACCTAAAGCTGAAGTAAAAGAAAAAGCTCCAAAAGCAGCTGCTAAAACAACTGCAAAAAAAGCAGCTTCTACAAAAGTTCCAGCTGCTAAGAAGAAATCTGCTGCAAAAAAAACAACACCTAAGGCAACAGCTAAAAAGCCTGCTGCTAAGAAAACAACTAAAAAGGCTGACGATTCAGCTAAATAAATTTATCCCGAAGATGTCATCCTGAGCTTGTCGAAGGATTGATCGGGAACTATAAAAAAGATAAAGTTATGGCACATAAAAAAGGAGCCGGTAGTTCTAAGAACGGTAGAGAATCAGAAAGTAAACGATTAGGAGTTAAAATTTTTGGTGGACAAGCTGCAATTGCAGGAAATATTATTGTTCGGCAAAGAGGTACTAAACATAATCCTGGTGTAAATGTCGGTATTGGTAAAGACCATACATTATTTGCATTAGTTGATGGTGTAGTTAATTTCAAGAAAAAAAGAAATAATAAATCCTATGTTTCAGTTGATCCAATAACTGCGTAACAAGATTTATTTACAATAGTATTATATCACTCCTGTATCTAAACTTAGATACAGGAGTTTTTGTTTTTATAAATCTCTAATCAGTATTTTTGTAGATAGAGTTAAAAATTAGATAGTAGAATGTTACAAACGGCATACATAAGAGAGCATAAAGAGGTCATTTTAAACCGATTTAAAAAAAGAAATTTTGAAGGAAAGGCAATCATTAATCAAATTTTAAAATTAGATGATGATAGAAAAACAACACAGCAAAAACTGGATAGTCAATTAGCCGAAGGAAATAACTTGGCGAAGCAAATAGGTCAACTTTTTAAAGAAGGAAAACAAGAAGAAGCAAACGAGATAAAGGAAAAAACTAAAGCCCTTAAAGAAAGTGGTAATGTGCTTAAAGAAGAACAGAATAAAATTGGAGCGGAATTGATGAATTTACTTTATCAAGTTCCTAATGTACCAAATGAAATCGTTCCACAGGGAAATAGTGATGAGGATAATGAAGTGATTTTTGAACAAGGAGAGATTCCTACTTTAATTGATAATGCTATTCCTCATTGGGAGTTAGCAAAAAAATACGACCTTATTGATTTTGAACTAGGAGTGAAAATTACTGGTGCAGGATTTCCTGTTTACAAAGGAAAGGTGGCAAGATTGCAGCGAGCGTTAATCAGCTTTTTCTTAGATCAAGCAGTAGAAGATGGATATGAAGAAGTTATTCCACCGTTAATGATTAATGAAGCTTCAGGCTATGGAACAGGACAATTACCGGATAAAGAAGGGCAAATGTATCATATGCATGTTGATGATCTATATATGATACCAACAGCTGAGGTTCCTATTACAAATATGTATAGAGATGTTATTATGAAGGAAAGTGATTTTCCGATAAAAAATGTGGGATACACACCTTGTTTTAGAAGAGAAGCAGGGTCTTATGGTAAAGATGTTAGAGGGTTAAATAGATTGCATCAATTTGATAAAGTTGAGATTGTTCAAATTCAACACCCTGAAAAATCTTATGAAACCTTAGATGTAATGGTTGAACACGTGAAAGGGTTACTTCAAAAATTAGAACTACCTTACAGGGTACTAAAACTTTGTGGAGGGGATTTAGGTTTTACTTCAGCACTAACTTATGATATGGAAGTTTATTCTGCAGCTCAAGAAAAATGGTTAGAAGTAAGTTCTGTATCCAATTTTGAATCTTTTCAGGCAAATAGGTTAAAGTGTAGGTATAAAGATGAGAGTGGTAAAACACAATTGGTTCATACACTAAACGGGAGTGCTTTAGCGTTACCAAGGATATTAGCTGCATTGTTAGAAAACAATCAAACAGATAAAGGAATAAAGATCCCTAAAGTGCTAATACCATACACAGGCTTTGATTTAATAAATTAAAAATATGAAAAAATACATCTTATTAATATTCGTAATTGGATTGGGTTTTAATGCTTGCAATAATCCTTATGAGAAGGAAATAGGTGAAGTGGAAGGGTTATTGGTAATTGTTAATGACACTGAAAAATCATTATTGTCAGTAGATACATCAAGAGTGTTTGCTGCTAAAAGACAAATGGAAAAAGATTTGGCAGAGTTTAATAGGACTAGTGATACATTAAACAGGAAAGAAGCATTTAAAGTGGCAGACATTTTTGGAAATAAAAAAAAGCTGTATCGTTTAACAAGTAATTACCATGATTTTATGAATCAAATTAAATTTTCTAAAAATCAATTGAATAATTTGAAAAGAGATTTGAAGAATGGTTTGATTACTAAAGAAGAATTTAAAAACCATCAGATAATGGAACAAACAGCAGTAATGAAGTTAAGTACTGAAATTAACAAAGCAGTTGATGGATTAGAACTAGCATTACAAAAATTAGAACTTGATAGACCAGAATTATTAAAAATTCTTGAACAGAGAAGGCTGGAAATCGTTACTAATGAATAGTTTATTCAAAATATTAGTTGTAAGTTTTATTGTCATTTTTTCGATAACAAATGGGTTTACTCAAAAAAATACTGATAACAAATTAGCTGCTCAATATTACTCCAATAAAGAGTACGATAAAGCAGTTGTTTATTACCAAAAACTATTTGATAAAACCAAATCTCCTGCTTATTACGTAAGGTTGTTAAACTGTTTTCTAGAATTAGAAGAGTATAAAAATGCTGAAAAATTAGTTAAGCGACAAATCAAAAAACGCTCGTACCAACTTGAATTTTGGACAGATTTAGGTAATCTATATAAGGTTTCTAATCAAAATTCAAAAAGTAAACAAGCTTATGATAAGGCTCTAAAATTACTATCACCAAGTAATCAGCAAATAATAGATTTAGCCAATGGCTATTTGAAGTACAAAGAAACTGAATATGCTATTCAAACATATATTAAAGGAAGAAAACTGTTAAAAGGAACGTATCCATTTAATTTCGAGTTGGCTCAAGTGTATAGTATGCAAGGAAACACAGAGGCAATGTTAACTGAATATTTAAATCTTTTAGCCTATCAAGAATCTTATATTCAAAGTGTTCAGAACGCATTACAAACAACATTGATTGATGATAGTGATGGAGATAAGAAAACGTTATTAAAATCATTATTAATTAAAAA
>JAJCYN010000369.1 GCA_029262915.1 Flavobacteriales bacterium | reverse complement strand
CCGGTATTATTTACAGAAGTAACATTAACATAGTAAATTCCTGCATCATAATTTTCAGAAGGTATTACATAAGATGATTTACCCCTACCTAATTCTATTTTTTCATCAAAAACAATGGCTCCAGCAACATTATATATTGTTATTTGAGTATAAGTAGGTAATGACCAAAACATTTCTAAGTTTACATTAGCTGTTGTTATTGTTGGGAATAACTTTACATCTCCTTCGTCTGAAACATTTAAAGCAACTACTCCTTTATTCTTTGTAGCACCATCATAATCTGTTTGCATTAAACGATAATAATTAATCCCAGCAATTGGATTTTTATCTTCAAATTGATAATTAATAATTGTATTGGAATTTCCTGCTCCAGGAATCTCTCCTATTGGTTCAAATATAAATCCATCCGTGCTCTTTTCAAGAGTAAAAAAGTCGTTATTTATTTCGGACGCAGTTCTCCATTCAAGCATTGAAACATTTTTATCAGGGAGATAGTCTCCGTCAAAACTAAGTAGTTCCACTGGCAAAATAGGATTAACAGAATAAACTCCAAAATCAAAGGTACAATCATCCCCAGCAAAACCATCCAAGGTAATCGTATAAGTTACTCCAGCTGTAAGAAATAATGTATTTGTTATATCATTTGGTGTAGCAGTACTTTGACAAAATATTTCATTATACGTACTAGCATCACCACAAGCGCTAGGAAGTGTACCAATCCACATTTGCATTCCATTGTTATTAACACATATCTGGTTTATCAATGAAAAAAAGAAACTATCAGTTGTTGCCGGAGTAAAGGTGTACCACGTATTATTTTCTATTGATCCACAAGACATATACGGGGTAACCGTACAAAGTCCAGGTCCAGCCATATAACAATCGTCTGTGGAAGGGTCGCCACAAAATTGAAAATCAGTGGGAATTGTACAAACATTTGTTGCACCACTTCCAATAAATAAAGTGTTGTTCAATGCCATGGGAATAGAATTATTACAATCATCATTGATGACTGAGCAAGGTGCACAATTCGGTCCACCACAATCTACAGCAGTTTCTCCATTATTCTGAATCCCATCTCTACAGAGATTAGTTGTAATACAAATGTTAAATGTTCCTTCATCCCCTGTACCGTTATCAGTTTCTACCATTACATAATAAGTTTGACCAGGAACTAAATTAATAGGATTTAATTGTGTTGGTCCAGTCCCAACAGTTGTATTACAAATCTCAATACAAAGTGAACCTATGGCCGGACAATTATTATTAACAAGATCAGGACAAGCATTTCCATTGGTAATTAACAACACATCGGCATTTGCTATTCCTGTAGAAGTGAAACTAATATTAATTGCAGCAGTGGTTGCCGTAAACTGTACAAAAGTCTGATGATCTGTTTCATTAGTGCAACCACCATTTAAACAAGGTGATGTATTTGAATTATCCCCACTAACACAAGCTCCATTCTGAACAACTACAGGTGCACTACACATTGCATTAGCTGTAGTAGTTGTTGGAGTACACATGGAAAAAACAGAACCACTCCCAACAATTGAAAAAATAATCGCTATTAAAATGTGTTTTTTCACTATTAATTATTTTTAATTTCTTTAATTGGAGCCGGCTCAGGTTTTGGCTCATACAATCGTGTAGGGTATGCCGGCTGATAATTTTGTTGTGAAACAACAACCCCATTAACCGTAGTCTGAATTTTTTCTCCTGGCTTTCTTAGTAGAGTTCCTTTTGCATAAGATGAGGCTTGATTTTCTTTAGAAATAACAACCTTAGCTATTGTTGATTTCTCAGTTTTTAATTGTTGGTTAGTAGTGTTTTGTGCAAATCCAACAAATGAAAAACTTATAAAAAATAGAAAAAGTGTATTTTTTTTCATAAAATCCCTTTTAGTAATATGATACGTATCTTATCAAAGATAGTTGCTTCTAACTACTTTCTTTAATAACCTAAGCGAATATACGTATTTTTTTATATTCAACAACACTATTATCTGATTGTTACTATTTTAGCAGAAGTAAATATATAAAAATTCCGTTTCAAAACAAATACTTCCCCAGATAAAAAAATGAACTGATCCTTACTGTGTAATAATATTAGTTCAATTAACTATTTTGAATAAAATTGCCTGTCGTTGAGTTTTCGAAATGGAATTTCCCTTAAATAAAACCTTTTCTTAATATTGTTGTATTAATTGATAAAATCAATATGTCGGAAGCTAACAAAAACCTAAAACTATTTATTCTATTTATTTCGTTTATAGAAGGTGGGGCTGTAATGTTTACAGAATTAATAAGTGCAAAATTAGTAGCACCATATTTTGGAACCTCTCTATATGTTTGGGCTTCTGTACTTGGAATTACACTAGGTAGTTTAGCCATAGGGTATTACTCAGGAGGTTATCTCTCAAACAAAGTAAAATCTAACATGCTATTGTACTGGGTTTTATTAATAGCAGGTTGTTTTGTTAGTCTTATGCCTTTTTCTAGTACCTGGATAATGAAGCAGACTATTAATATGAGTATTCAATCTGGAGTAACAGTTTCAATGTTAATTTTTCTATTTCCACCACTCGTTTTGTTTGGTATGATGTCGCCCATAATTATAAACACCTTAACCAAACAAGTTCAAGATTCTGGTAAAATTTCGGGGTTAGTGTACTCCATCTCAACAGTTGGCGGCATTTTATTTACTTACCTAACAGGTTTTTATATACTTCCTGTATATGGAATAACTTATCCTTCTGTAATATTTGGTGTTACCCTGTTTGTTATTCCATTTTTTGTATTAATTGCCAACAATAAATTTATATCGTTTGCTTTTCTCATTGTAATATTCGTTCCTTTTTCTAAATTAAGAAAACCCCATAGTGATGTCTCTGGTTTTAGGGTTTTATATGAAAATGAAGGTGTTTTTGGTCAAGTAAAAGTACTGGATCACAACTTTGGAACTTTAACCAGAGGCATGAAGTATGGAAGAGGGTTATTGGTTAACAACACCTGTCAAACTATATTAGATCTACAAAACCCTGAATACAGTTTATGGGATTATGCCTTTTTCTTTCCTAATGCAGCGAGTATTTACCCAAAAGGAAGTGATGCACTAATATTAGGGTTAGGAGGAGGAACCTTATTAAAACAATACAACCGTTTAGGATTTAATACGGATGTAGTTGAATTAGACCAACGAGTAAAAGATGTTTCTATTAATTATTTTGCAGTTGATCCTTCTTCCAATATCAAAATTGATGATGCAAGACATGCTTTACGGACGTTAAAAAAAAAATATGATGTAATTACTTTTGATTTATTTTTGAGTGAGACACCACCTAGCCACTTGCTTACATTAGAAGCTTTTAAAGAAGTACAAAATGGTCTAAAACCTGGAGGTATGTTAATGATTAACTTTTTTGGTTTTACCTCTGGCGATTTAGGAAAAGCATCAAGAAGTGTGTATAAAACATTAGTTGAAAGTGGATTTAACACCAATATGTGTGTTACTCCTAGTAATGATGAAATGGGAAGGAATTTAATATTTTTAGCTAGTTTGGCAGATTTGGACTTTACCAACACAACTTATAGCGAACCTTTTATTTACCCAGTTACCAACCTTGAAGAACATTTTTTAAACACTGCTGAAATAGATTTTTCAGAAGATGTTATTTTAACAGATGACCTTCCTATTCTGGAACATCTTTATGCAAATGCTGCTCTTGAATGGAGAAAAGCAAGCAATATAGCTTATGCCACAAAATTTATAGCCAACCTTTAATTTGAATAAAGCACTTAAAAAATTAATTTTCTTGCTCGCTTTTATAGAAGGTGGTGCCGTAATGTGCGTAGAATTATGTAGTGCTAAAATATTATCTCCATTTTTTGGAACATCTATTTATGTATGGGCAGCCGTTTTGGGTATTACATTAACTGCACTAATGAGTGGTTATTATTTAGGAGGTTATATCTCATTCAAAAACCAAAAGAAAAGTACAATTTTTTGGTTAATGTTAATTGCTGGATGTTTTGTTGCCATAACTCCAATAATTAGTGATATTGTTTTACCAATTACCATTAATTTAAACTTATTAACAGGAACTATTGTTTCCTTAATGTGTTTTCTATTCATTCCATTGCTCTTGTTTGGAGCAGTTTCTCCATTAATTATTAACCTGCTTACAAAAGAAGCAAAAGAATCTGGAAAAAGTACTGGTAACGTTTATGCCATATCTACCCTCGGTGGTATAATTACCACCTTTTCTGTTGGTTTTTACACCTTACCTCAATATGGAATAACCTACACTCTATATGGATATGGAATTTTAGTTATGGCTATTTCAGCTTATCTTTTTATTAAAACTAAAACATTTAAAACACCTGTTTCATTAATTTTTCTTGTAGGAATATTAAGTTTTAATTTTCAAAATGGATTTTACAATGAGGAAATAATTTATCAATCTGAAGGAATTCTAGGAGAAATTAAAGTAGTTGATAGAAACTTACCGAACTATAAAGATAGTTCCTACCAAAGCTACAGGGAATTAATGGTTAATAATATTTCTCAAACCATCATGGACAAAAAAAATCCTAGCAAAAGTTATTGGGATTATGTTGATATATTAACTTACAATATTAATTCCTATGCAAACGGAAATAAAGTATTACTATTAGGGTTAGGGGGAGGAACATTATACAAACAACTTAAAAAAAATAATTTAGATGTTGATGTAGTTGAAATTGATGAGCGAGTTGAAACAGTTGCTAAAAAGTATTTTAATATTGATGATGGTGTTAATGTTATAATAGATGATGCTCGGCATTACATCAATACCACTCAAAAAAAATATGATGTTATTATTTATGATTTATACCATAGTGAAACCCCTCCCATCCACTTAATGACCAAAGAAGCTTTTAGTGAAATTAAAAACAGGTTGACGGATGATGGTATTTTAGTTGTAAATTTTTATGGGTTTATTTCTGGTAATAAGGGAAAAGCTGCTAGGTCCATATATAAAACACTATTGAATGAAAAATATCAAGTTCAATTGATAGCAACTCCTGGAGCAGAACAAAATAGAAATTTGC
>JAJCYN010000368.1 GCA_029262915.1 Flavobacteriales bacterium | reverse complement strand
TTCATCATTTACAAAATCTTGAATTGCCCTACCTGCTTTTGTTGGTTCATAATCTGCATAAAAACCATCAACAGCTACAATTAAGGAATTAAGTTTTGATATAATCCATCTATCAATTTCTGGTCTTTCATTTATAGCAACCTCATCTTCTAAATAGGTAAATCCATCTAAATTAGCATATAATGCAAAGAAACCATAAGTGTTATATAAGGTTCCAAAGAATTTACGTTGAACTTCAGCTATTCCCTCTAAATCAAATTTAAGATTATCCCAAGGCTGAGCATTGGTAATCATATACCAGCGTGTAGCATCAGCACCATATTTTCCTAAAGTTTCAAACGGATCAGCAGCATTACCTAAACGCTTACTCATTTTTTGTCCGTTCTTATCTAAAACTAATCCATTAGATACTACATTTTTATAGGCAACAGAATCAAAAACCATTGTTCCGATAGCATGTAAAGTAAAAAACCAACCTCTAGTTTGATCAACTCCTTCGGCAATAAAATCTGCCGGAAAGAACTTATTATTGTCTATTTCTTCTTTATTCTCAAAAGGATAATGTTGTTGTGCATAAGGCATAGAACCTGAATCGAACCAAACATCAATTAGGTCTGACTCTCTTTTCATTGGTTTACCAGAAGCCGAAACTAAAGTAATTTCATCTACATAATTTTTATGCAAATCAAAAGTATCATAGTTTTCCTTACTCATATCTCCAACAACAAAATTGGCTAACGGACTTTCAGACATTAACCCTGCTGTGATAGATTTTTCTACCTCAGTTTTTAATTGTTCCACCGAAGAAATACAAATTTCCTCATCTCCTTCTTCTGTTCTCCAGATTGGAATTGGGATACCCCAATAACGTGAACGAGATAAGTTCCAATCGTTTAAGTTTTCTAACCAATTACCAAAACGGCCAGTTCCGGTACTTTCTGGTTTCCAGTTAATCGTTTTATTCAGTTCAATCAATCTATCTTTTACAGCAGTTGATTTAATGAACCAAGAATCTAAGGGGTAATACAAAACCGGCTTATCTGTTCTCCAGCAATGTGGATAACTGTGCTCGTATTTTGAAACATTAAATGCTTTATTCTCTTCTTTTAATTTGATGGCAATTTGTACATCAACAGATTTTTCTGGTGCTTCCCCTTCATTGTAATATTCGTTCTTCACGTACATTCCCGCGAACTCACCCATTTCTGGTCTGAATCTACCTTGTAAATCAACCAATGGAACTAAATTCCCGTTATCATCTTTTACCAACATCGCAGGAATACCTGCTTCTTTAGCTACTTGAGCGTCATCCTGCCCAAATGTTGGAGCAATATGAACGATTCCAGTACCATCCTCTGTAGTTACAAAATCTCCTGCAACTACTTGAAAAGCCTTATCAGCATTTTCATGAGGTAAGGCGTAAGGTAAGAGTTGTTCGTATTGAATACCTACTAGATCTGATCCTTTGAATTCTTTTATAATTTCACCAACAACTTTTTGCCCATCCATAAAACACTGTTGCCACCATGTTTTATGAATTTCTTCAATATCTTCAGTTAAAAATAAATTTTCATTAGCAAGATAGAATTCGAAAATATCTTCAATTGGATTTGAACTAGCACCAGCTAAAGCATTAATTTTTTTATACTTAAAAAAATGTCTCCCATACAAATCTTTAGCGACTAAAAAATTACAACTTAGCCTAGTATATTGATTGAAGGATTTAACCAATACATAATCAATTTTATTCCCAACAGCTAAAGCGGTATTTGATGGTAATGTCCAAGGGGTGGTTGTCCAAGCTAAAAAATGTGCTTCTTCAACACCAAGTTTGGAAGTATCTTTTATTTTAAACTGAGCAACCGCGGTAGTATCTTTTACATCTTGGTAGCAACCGGGTTGGTTGATTTCGTGAGAACTTAAGCCCGTTCCAGCAGCAGGTGAATAAGGTTGAATGGTATACCCTTTATACATCAATCCTTTTTGATAAAGTTGCCCTAACAACCACCAAACAGTTTCCATGTATTTATTTTCATAGGTAACATAAGGGTCATCCATATCTACCCAATAACCCATCTTATCGGTTAAATCCTTCCAAATAGCAGTATATTTAGAAACAGATTCGCGACAAGCTTTATTGTACTCGTCAACAGAGATTGATTTGCCAATATCTTCTTTAGTAATTCCTAACGCTTTTTCCACTCCCAATTCAACAGGGAGTCCATGAGTATCCCACCCAACTTTACGCTTTACCTGAAAACCTTTTAAGGTTTTGTAACGACAAAAAATATCTTTTATCGCCCTTCCCATTACGTGGTGAATACCAGGTAACCCATTAACTGAAGCAGGTCCTTCATAAAAAACATAAGGAGTTGCTCCCTCTCTTGTTGAGATACTTTTCTCAAACACCTTATTGGCTTCCCATTTGTCCAATACCACTTTGGCAACATTTGGTAAATCGAGCTTTGGATATGTTTTGTACTGACTCATTTTTCTTTATAAGAATGCGAATTTAATAAAAAAATAACGCTTCTGTCATTTCGACTGAAGCGTTAGCATAACGGAGAAATCTTTATTTTTCTATTAGATCATTCTAGTTTATATTTAAAAAGACTCTTCTCCTCATTTTGTAGATACTTCGACAAGCTCAGTAAGACAAAATATCGTTCAGAATGACATTAGTCTATCGTAGCAATACACTTTAATTCAATTGAAATAGGCGATGGTAAAGCATTTACCTCAACAGTTGTTCTACAAGGTTGATTGGTTGCAAAATATTCAGCATAAACACGATTATAGGTTTTAAAATCACGTTTCATATCGGTTAAAAAAGTCGTAACATCCACCAACTTATCAAAGCTAGAACCTGATTCTTCTAGAATGGTTTTTACATTATCAAAAACCGAACGGCATTGTGCTTCAAAGTCAAAAGTCTCGTAATTGCCATTGTTATCATATTTTAAACCCGGAATATTGGCTTCTTCACTTCCAGAACCTGCAGCTCGTGGTCCAACACCTGATAAAAATAATAAATTACCCACTTTACGTGCATGAGGGTATAACCCCATTGGCTTTGGTGCTTTCTCTGTATTGATGTTATCACTCATATTTTTAATCTCTTAGGACAACAAATGTAAGGTATTTAATTTTCAAATTCATTTGTTTGTTCGATTGTATCCCAGCCCGATGGGTTGATTTCTGGAGGTCCATATTTTTTTGGTGTATGGGTTAAAACTAAAAGAAATCCAACTAAAAATAAAAAAACAAAAACTATAAAGATGAATTTAGATTTATCTGCTGTTTTATAATTTGCTTCTCTATGATTTGGAACTTTCTTATCCATTAAAAAAACGTCTTTTTCAATATAAAAGCTCTCAACATGTTCAGTAACTTCATCAGAAAGCACTTCTTCTGGTTTTCCTCGTTTTTGTCGGATAATCAAAATAATCATCAAGATCATTAACAACAAACCACAAAATGCAAGAATAGGATCTGGATAAGAATAATAGCCATAATTGGATCCAAAACAATAAATAATGTCTAGTGATATCATTTTGTTAAATTAACCAAATTTTGATAAAATAGATTTTACTTGCCCCAAATAACCACTCCCGAATAAATTAACATGTACCATTAATGGATAGAGATTACATATATCCATCCGTTCCTCCCATCCTTTTTCTAATGAGTAACACTCGTTGTAAGTATCATAAAATTGAGCATCAAATCCTCCAAATAGTTTAGTCATAGCAATATCCATTTCACGATGTCCATAATAAACTGCCGGATCCATAATTACTGGTGCTCCTTTTTCATCTACCATAAAATTTCCACTCCATAAATCACCATGCAATAAAGCAGGTTGTTCTTGAGGGAAAATATCGTCTAACATTTTATAGAGGTTTTCAAATATAGAAATCGTAGCCACATCAATTTCATTACCATCTCTCGCTAATTTAAGTTGAGGCTGTAAACGTTCGTTGATGAAAAAATCTGTCCAGATTTGATGTTTATTATTTTGTTGAAGTAGCGAACCAATATAATTACTATAATCCAAACCAAAATTATCATTGGTGTTTTGGTGTAATGCTGCCAATTGCTTTCCAAACAATTGCCAAAAATTTGGTTGAGGATTTGAACTTTCAATGTATTCTAAAATTAAAAATGAAGTATTTTCAAACTCATTAATAGCAATTACTTTAGGAATTCGTATTGCATTTGTACTTTGCAAAATTCCCAACCCTTTGGCTTCTTTTTCAAACATTTTCGGATAACGTTCCTTATAATTCGTTTTAATAAAAAAAGATCCTTGATTTGTTGTTAATTGATAAGCATCATTAATGCTTCCTCCAGAAATGGAATTAATAGCTGTAATTAAAATACCTCTTCCAAGAATGGTAGACAATATATTCTCTATTTTATTATTAAAATTTACATCAAACATATTTGCTTAAAGATATAAAATTTATAACTTTATGATTCTTTGGGGGATTAGCTCAGTTGGCTAGAGCGCTTCGCTGGCAGTGAAGAGGTCATCGGTTCGACTCCGATATTCTCCACCAATAACACCAAACCTTTCGGTAATTTTGCTGAAAGGCTTTTTTAATACGGTAGGGTAAATTCTAAGGATTATCGAAAAATCATCAACTTTATTAAAAACCCTAAGTTTTACCCTCTGACTAAAAATACTCACAATCGAACTCACTTTGGAAATAAAATGTGAGTCGGTTAAAAATTGTATCTTTATGAAAGTGAAATCTTTAGCTAAAATATTTTTTATTGCATTTGCGTTCTTTTTTCAATTGGATTTATCTGCTCAATGGATATTGCAGAATAGCTTTGGAAACAACGATGCTTTTTATGACGTACATTTTTTAGATACAAATAACGGATACGCTGTCGGAAATATTTTTAATTCACCAGGTTTCAATGGCATGGCTATCAAAACTACCGATGGAGGAAATAATTGGAACATATTAAACATAGGTTCTACTCCCACTTTAAGGTCCGTTTATTTTACTAGCAACCAAATTGGTTATGCTGTAGGTG
>JAJCYN010000367.1 GCA_029262915.1 Flavobacteriales bacterium | reverse complement strand
TAACCAACTGAACTACCAGACCAAAATTCTTCAAGAACTTTCCCCGTTAAGAGGGCTGCAAATATATATGTTTGTTTTAGTTGTACAAAAGAAATGCAATAAAAAATTGGGGAAATTTGCAATTTGCGTCTATTACTAGTTTTCATAGTCAAATTGCTAATTCTTACATCATTTTTGTTCTTTTTAAAAGATAGGTTTCTAGCAGTACGTGGAAGCCTTTATTAATATCGGTTTCAACAAAATCTATTCCATATTGTAAGCAGCGTAATTTTAATTTTGCCGTTCGTTTAGTTATTTCTTCAACGTATTTTTCACGTACATCATTCGGATGAACCTTTACTTCTTCGCCCGTTTCTAAATCAATAAATTGATAGGGACGATTTTCAAACTCAAAATTTAATTCCTTTTCCTTATCTACAGTATGAAATAAAATTACCTCGTGCTTATTGTATTTTAAATGTTGTAAGGCTTCAAATAATTCTTCTTGTTGAGCAACATTCTCCATCATATCACTAAACAAAACAATCAACGAACGTCTATGTATACTTTCAGCAACGGTATGCAATGCTTTTATTGCAGCAGTTTTAGTATTTACTTTCGGCTCATTTATTAAATTTTCTAACTCATTGGTTAATCGCTTATGATGAATCATACTTGATTTGTCTGGAGTATGAATGTCTAATTGATCAGAAAAAACACTTAACCCAACAGCATCTCGCTGTCTTTTTAATAAATGCATAATGGAAGCGGCAGCATAAACCGAAAATTTCATCTTATTAAACACTTCGCTATTGTCATAATCTATTTCAGGAAAATACATAGATGATGAACTGTCAATAATTAAATGGCACCTTAAATTCGTTTCCTCTTCGTATCTTTTTACAAACAGTTTTTCTGTTCTAGCATACAATTTCCAATCAACATGCCTTGTAGATTCTCCAGTATTGTATAAACGGTGTTCAGCAAACTCAACCGAAAAACCATGAAACGGGCTTTTATGTAGTCCGGTAATAAAGCCCTCTACCACTTGTTTAGCAATTAGTTCTAACTTAGAATAACGCTGAATTTGTTGTATGTCTATATTATGTTTCATCAATTGTTAATAACGAATTTCCGAAGTTACTATTGAATACGCAAACTTTATTATTTTTCATCCATAAAATTTTTCTATGATTTTAGAATTAGTTGATTGGATAATTGTTGTCATCTTTTTAGGGATAACGTTATTTATTGGGTTAAAGTTTAAAAATAAAGCCAGCGGTTCATTAACTGACTTTTTTTTGGCTGGCAGAAATTTACCTTGGTACATTGCTGGAATTTCTATGGTGGCAACCACATTTGCGGCAGACACTCCTCTTTGGGTAGCAGAAGTCATTAAAAAAAATGGTATTTCTGGTAACTGGCTATGGTGGAATATGCTCATTGGCGGAATGCTAACTACTTTCTTTTTTGCTAAAATGTGGCGAAAAGCAAATGTATTAACTGAGTTAGAATTTTTAGAATTGCGCTACTCAGGCAAAGCTGCAAAATTTTTTAGGAAATTTAAATCGGTTTATCTCGGCATCTTTTTTAATACCATTATTATTGGTTGGGTAAATGCTGCAATGATAAAAATTCTCATCATTTTTTTAGACATCGATTATCAAACTGCATTTATGTATATCGGTATTTTAATGGTACTCATTGCCATTTATGCTTCTCTTTCAGGATTATTAGGTGTTGCCATTACTGATGCTGTTCAGTTTATTTTAGCAATGAGTGGTTGTATAATTTTAGCAGTTATTATGCTAAACTCTGAGCAAGTTGGAGGAGTTGCTGGATTAAAAGAAAAACTACCCGAATGGCGATTTGATTTTTTCCCTAATATAAATGATACAGGCTCAGCTATTGGAACTTTTGGGTTAACGATTGGAGCCTTCTTTTCTTTTATAGCTGTACAATGGTGGGCAAGTTGGTATCCTGGAAATGAACCCGGTGGTGGTGGCTACATTTCTCAACGAATGATGAGTACTAAGAATGAAAAACATTCCGTTTTTGCAACGCTCTTCTTCCAAATAGCCCATTATGCACTTCGCCCTTGGCCATGGATTATTGTTGGTTTATGTGCTTTAGTGGTTTATCCAGATTTAGCAATGAACGAAGCTGGAAATGGTTTTGTGATGGCGATGCGAGATTTTATGCCCACAGGGTTAAGAGGTCTTTTATTTACTGCATTTTTAGGTGCTTATATGAGTACCATTTCTACCCAATTAAACTGGGGAGCAAGCTATTTAACCAATGATTTGTATAAAAGACAGGTCGAAGAAAACGGGGTGGAAACGAACCAAAAACAATTGGTTAAGGTTGGACGAGTTTCTACTGTTATAATAATGGCCATTGCATTAATTATTACTTCGTTTATTGATACTATTGATGGTGCTGCTCGTTTTTTAATTGCTTCTTCTGCTGGTTTAGGTGCTGTTTTAATTCTAAGATGGTATTGGAGTAGAATTAATATTTGGAGTGAAATTTCTGCTACCGTTGCTCCAATAATTGGTTACTCTCTAAGTAAATTTATGCTTGCTCCGCTATTTGCTATTGAAATAAGTCCTAATGAAATTCAGAATAATTTTATTGACAATGAAGGCATACTACTATGTACCACTTTATTTACAACATTAGTGTGGTTATTAGTAACATTTCTAACAAAACCAGAAAGTGATGAAACACTAAAAAAATTCTACCAGCAAGTTGAACCCGAAGGAGCCTGGAATACGATTAGAGAAAAACTAAACATACCCAAAACAAAATCTCAAATACCAGTTTTAATTGTATGCTGGATTAGTGCAACAGCACTAACCTATTCCATACTCTTCTTAATCGGAAAATTAATTTTTCAAGATTATTATTATGCATTCATAAATCTGATAATTGCTTCCATATCATTCTTAGTTTTAAGATATTTTATGTTTCGTACAAAAATATTTAGCGATTAACCATAAAAACTGTTAATTAATCGAAAGAAATTGTTTTTAGTATTGAAGATTTTTTTGTTTATTTGCAAGCACAGAAAATTTTCTAAAACAATATCAATGATAAAGAAATATTTTAATCTAAGAAATCAAGTTTTCGCATTAGCAATATTAGCTGTTTTTGCAGTTGGTTGTGGAGGCGAAGAACCTACAGACAATCAAATTGAAGATCCAATAGAAAATACTGATTCCAATAAAACTCAGTTAATGGAGATTGACGGAAAAGTATTCAGTATCCCTTCCCCTGTTCAAACTGCAATGTTGATTAAAAACGCAGGAACCAACTATAACAAAGACATGTTAAATGAGCCATCCAAAGTTACTAACTATTCTACCAACTTTAAAAAAGCCATTAATCTTGGTATTTATGGTGCTGATTTAGGTTACGTTACAATGTATGATCAAACACAAGATGCTATTTCTTATTTAACAGCTGTTAAATCTATTGGTGATGATTTAGGAGTAAGCAGTGCTTTTGATTTAGAATTAGTTGAAAGATTTGAGAAAAACATAGGAAATCAGGATTCTTTATTGGTTTTAGTTTCTGATGCTTACAAATCTAGTGACAGGTATTTAAAAGGTAACCAACAAAATGATATTGGAGGTTTAATTTTAGCTGGTGGATGGATAGAAAGTTTATATTTTGCTACTAACGCAGCAGAAATGACTGAAAATCAAGATATTGTTAAAAGAGTTGGTGAGCAAAAAACTACCGTTTATAACTTAATCAAATTATTAACTCCTTATTATAGCAAACCGGAGTTTACTGAATTAATTGATAACTTAATGGAGTTAAATGAAATTTATGAGCAAGTAGAATCTACATACACTTATGTTAAACCAACTGTAGATGCTGAAAATAAAACGACAACAATTAATAGTACAACTGTTGTAAATATTTCTGACGATCAATTAAAAGCAATTACTGAAAAAATAATGAAAATGAGAATTGACATTATCAGTTAATAGATATTAAAGAAAAATTATGAAAAAGAACAATATACTTAAAACATTAACTTTAGTAATTGGATTGATTACTTACGCAGCATCTTTTGCTCAATGTGACACAATAGCATCTTTATGTGATAAACATATAACCTCTGGATTCATCTCTGATGGGCAAGACTATAGGTCTTTACTATTAGATGACGAAATAGCTGAATTTAATATGACACTTTATGGTGGTAGTACATATAGATTTGCTGCCTGTAGTGGTTTAGCTGATGGGAACTTAATTTTTTCCGTTTATGATAAAGAGAGAAACTTACTTTTTACCAACAAAGATTATGCAAATTCTGCTTATTGGGATTTTAAAATAACGAATACATTAGATTGTATTATCGAAGCTAATCTAGATCCTAATAATTTAGCTTCAGGTTGTGCTGTTTTGTTAGTTGGATTTAAACAGTAAATAAATTGATTTTAAAAAAAGGCATTATTTATTCAATAATGCCTTTTTTTTGTATATTGCTTAGCATAAAATTAGCGTACTACTAAAATGAGTGAGAGAATACTAAAAGCCTTAATGCAATTATTTTCTATTGTATCTGATACTGATGATATATCTGATAATAGTAGGAAAATTGTTGCCTCTTTCCTTAAACAACAGTTAAATCAACAATTGGTTGATGAGTACTTGAAACTCTACGATGAATTTATTGAAGCAAAAACCAGAAAATCTAAAGATGGTAAAAAGAAAAAAAGAACATCTGTAAACTCTGTAAAAGTTCTTTTAATCTGTACTCAGATAAATGAGGAATTAGCACAAAAACAAAAAATTATTGTGCTAATTCGTTTATTAGAGTTTATCTATGCTGATGGCATTGCTTCAGAACAAGAAATGGAATTTGTTACAACGGTATCTGAAACATTTAATATTCCTAAAGTAGAATTTGATATTTGTCAAGATTTTATAGAAAATACAGATGAACAAAGTTTTGATGTTGACAATACACTTATAATAGACAGCAAAAAAGAGAACACATATAAAGAAAGTAAACATATATACTCTGAGGGATTAAATGGGAAGTTAAGGGTAATTAAGATTGAAACAGTAAATATGTTTTTTGTTCGGTATTTTGGAGATGCAGAGCTTTACCTAAACGGTATTTTAATTAGTAAGCATCGCTCAAGTATTCTAAACCAAGGTTCTTCAATTCGAAGTTCTAAGGTACAACCTATTTACTATAGTGATATTGTTAGTTCATACTTTGTGGATAATGATGCTGAAAAAATAGTTTTTAATGTAGAAAACCTAACTTATAAATTTAAAGGCGGTAACTACGGGATGCACCCTTTTAGTTTCTCAGAAGAATCTGGTAGAATGGTTGGTATTATGGGTGCTAGTGGCGCTGGTAAATCTACTTTACTTAATCTGTTGAATGGAGCATATCGTCCAACAACTGGCCAGATTACAATAAATGGCGTTGATATTCATAATGAATCTGATAAAATTGAAGGGGTAATTGGTTATGTATCTCAAGATGATTTACTAATTGAAGAACTAACTGTTTTCCAAAATTTATTTTACAATGCAAAACTGTGTTTTGCAAATATGAGTGAAAAAGAAATAACAAAACGTGTTATTGATGTTTTAAACAGCATTGGATTATATGAGACTAAAGATCTAAAGGTTGGTAGTCCAATGGAAAAAACGATAAGTGGTGGGCAAAGAAAACGATTAAATATTGCATTAGAATTAATACGAGAACCTGCTGTTTTATTTGCTGATGAGCCAACATCTGGTCTTTCTTCAAGAGACTCTGAAAATATAATGGATTTACTAAAAGAGCTTGCTCTTAAAGGTAAATTGATATTTGTGGTTATTCACCAACCATCATCAGACATCTATAAAATGTTTGATAACTTATTAATTTTAGATACAGGTGGTTATCCTATTTACAATGGGAATCCTATTGATGCTGTTGTTTATTTTAAAAAATTGGTGAATCACGTTAATAGTGATGAAAGTGAATGTGTTACTTGTGGTAATGTGAATTCTGAGCAAATTTTCAACATTATAGAAGCAAGGGTTGTTGATGAATATGGTAACACAACCGATAATAGAAAAGTTAACCCTACAGAATGGTATGGTAATTATAATGAGGATGTTGCTCAAAACATTGATGATTTTGACAAAACTAATGAAGCTTTAAAAATTATATCAAACATTCCCAATAAATGGAAGCAATTCAAGGTTTTTATAACAAGAGATGTTTTATCTAAATTAACGAATAAGCAGTATTTATTAATTAACTTTTTAGAAGCACCATTCCTTGCTTTTATATTATCCTATTTACTTCGTTACTATAATTCGGATTCAAGTAATGAACTAGGTTACATTTTTAGAGAAAATGAGAACTTTCCAGCTTATTTATTTATGTCTGTAATTGTTGCTCTTTTTATTGGATTAACCGTTAGTGCCGAAGAAATATTTAGAGATCAGAGAATTAGAAAAAGAGAAAAATTCCTAAACTTAAGTAAAGGAGGGTATTTAGCGTCTAAAATCAGCGTAATGTTTATCATATCTGCTATTCAAATGCTAACCTTTGTTGTTATTGGAAATCTTATCTTAGAGGTTAAAGGAATGTATTTCTCTTATTGGTTAGTACTTTTTACTACTGCTTGTTTTGCTAATATGCTTGGTTTAAATATTTCTGCTAGTTTTAATTCAGCAGTAACCATATACATCTTAATTCCTTTCTTGGTTATTCCTCAATTACTATTAAGTGGTGTAATGGTTAAGTTCGACAAATTAAATCCAACTGTTACGGTACAAGAAAATGTACCTTTAGTTGGAGAAATAATGACCTCTAGATGGGCTTATGAAGCAATTGCTGTTCGTCAATTTAAGAACAATGCATTTGAAAAAGAATTCTTTAAACTAGATCAAACATTTAAAAGATTTGAGTTTAGAAAAAATTATTGGTTGGGAAAACTCGTTGGAAAAATAAGCAGTGTTCAAAACAATTTTGGTAAAAAAGATAAAAAGGATTTGATTATTTCAAACTTAACCGTTCTTAGAAACGAAATAAGTAAAGAACTTAAACGTAACCCCAATGTGGAATACAGTTTAGTAGAAAGCTTATATATTGACAAGTTAAATGATCAAGTTTTTAATGACACTAAATTTTACTTAGCACAGCTTAATGAGTTTTATTTAAAGAAATACAAAAAAGCATACAACGACAAAGATGCCTTAACAGCTAAATTAAATAAGGATAAAGAAGCAAAAGAAAAATTTATCCAAATGAAAAATGATTATACTAATGATGCTTTATCTGACTACGTAAAAGATAAAAATTCTATTAATAAAATTTTAGAATTAGATGGTCATCTAATTCAAAAAATTGGACCTATTTACTTAAACCCTACAGGATTTAGATCTCATTTTTATGCACCAGAAAAAAGAGTATTTGGTGCTTATTTTGATACTTTTTGGGTAAATATGGCAATTATATGGTTAATGTGTATTGTATTGGGTATTTCATTGTACTTTGATTTACTTAGAAAAAGCATTGAAGGACTTGGTAAACTTTTTGAAAAAAAGAAGTATTAATAAATTGTCTTTGTTTATACATAACAAAACGTCTCAATTAACGTAAAATAGTAGTAATAGCATCAATTACTGCTATTTTTAATATGATCCGAAAACTAATATTTTTCTTTCCGTTACAGTTACTTTTAGTCAATCTAAAAAGAAATCATTTGTTACTTCTTTTATGGATTATTTTATTTGGCTTTATCAATGATTCAATAGCAAGTAAATATGGAATCCCCAATTTGTTTCTTGCACCAGAATATCTAGGTTCTATTAGCTTTTGGTCTTATTGTATAGTAGGATTTTCTATAGGGGGATTTGTTATGACGTTTAACATCAGTTCATACATTATTAATAGTAAACGGTTTCCTTTTATAGCTGCACTCAAAAGACCATTTGTAAAATTCTGCATAAACAACTCCTTAATTCCTTTCACTTTTGTTGTTTTTTATATTTTTCAAGTGATTAACTATCATCTTGAAAACGAAAATTCTTCAGGGTTTCAAATTTTCATATATGTGTTAGCAGTAATAGTAGGTTACACCATTAATATTATGTTGTCGCTTACCTATTTTTTATCGACCAATAGAAATATTTTTAAATTACTCGGAATTATTTCAAACATAGATGAAGACAAACCAGTAAATTCATTGTTTTCTAAAAAGCAGAACATCTACGACATCTTAAAAAGTAGGGTGAAATGGCACGTTGAAACATACATGCACACTCCTTTTATAGTAAAACCGGCAAGAGATATTTTACATTATGACAAAAAAATGCTCAAATCTGTGATTGATCAAAATCATTTGAATGCTTCTTTTTTCGAAATTGTAATTTTTATTTCGCTAATCGTTCTTGGATTATTTAGTGAAAATCCTGTTTTTGTAATTCCAGCCGGGGCAAGTATTATTCTTTTTTTTACCATCATTTTTATTTTAATGAGTGCTTTTTATACCTGGTTCAAAGGCTGGACTACTATCATTTTTATAGTTGGTTTTTTTCTTATAAACTACTTGTCTAAAAGTGAAGTTTTCACCTATTCAAATATGGCATATGGATTAAATTATGATACTGAAAAAGCTGATTATTCACTTAAAAACCTGAACCAACTTAGAAATAATCAAGAAAATTTAAAAAAAGATAAAGAGAATTCTATCTCCATTCTTGAAAATTGGAAAAGGAAGAATAAATCTAATATTAAACCGAAGATTATTTTTATAAACACCAGTGGTGGTGGTTTAAGATCTACATTATGGACTTTTCATGTACTCCAAACTACAGACAGCTTGACAAGCAACAAACTATTTAATCAAACTCATCTTATCTCAGGCTCTTCTGGAGGAATGATAGGTGCTTCTTACTATAGAGAACTTTATTTGCAAAGGAATAGAAATACATTGCCTAATTCAATTTATTCTAAAAATTATTTGAAAAATGTATCTAAAGATTTATTAAATCCTATAGCTTTTAGTATTGCTACCAATGATTTTTTTATACGACTGAAAAAATTTAAAGACGGGAATTACTCATATACTAAGGATAGAGGCTATTCTTTTGAACGACAATTATTAATAAATTCTGATAATATTTTAAATAAAAGGTTAAAAGATTATTCTCAACCAGAATATGAATCAGCTATTCCCCTAATGATACTCTCCCCTACTGTAATTAATGATGGTAGAAGAATGCTAATTTCATCTCAGCCTATTTCATTTTTATGCAACAACTCATTATCCAGCAAAGTAAAAAATCAACCAATTGTAGAAAATTTTGAATTTACGCGGCTATTTGAAACTCAAGATGCGAACAACCTAAAATATTCCAGTGCACTTAGAATGAGTGCCACTTTTCCTATTATTATGCCTAGGGTCTCTTTACCAACAAAGCCCCAAATTACTGTTATGGATGCTGGTATGCGAGATAATTTTGGGAAATTGACCACCTATAAATACATCTCTACCTTTAAAAATTGGATTAACGAAAACACCAGCGGAATAATCATAATTACATTGAGAGATAAACATAAAAACATAGAGGTACGCGATAATTCCTTAAGCAGCATAACGGAAACATTTTTTAGCCCTGTCGGGAGTTTATACGAGAATCTTTTCCCCATCCAGGACTACAATTCTGATGAGATGCTACATTATTTAGGTAATGATTTTACCCAACCAATTGATGTTATTAATTTTGAATTAAATAATACGGAAAATGAAATATCACTAAGTTGGCACTTAACTACTAAAGAGAAAGAAAAAATATTAAATTCTATCAACTCTCAACGCAATCAAAAAGCAATTAAACGGCTAAAAAAATTGATAAATCAATAATTTATCAATTTTACCAGTTCTTCTTTGAATCTATCCTTAGGCATAAACTGTTCTTCTAACTGATTAATAAAAGGAACAGGAGTATCTAAACTTGCTACTCTTTTTATTGGAGCATCTAAATGCTCAAAACAATTTTCAGTAATTAATGCACTCAACTCTCCTCCTATCCCATTAAATAGTGTTGCTTCGTGCAATATAATTACTCGATTTGTTTTCTCTACCGATTCAAAAATAGTTTTCGTATCTAACGGAACTAAAGTTCTTAAGTCAATTAAATCAGCCGAAATTTTCAAATTCTCATCTAACGCTTCCATCGCCCAATGGACACCCATTCCGTAAGTAACGATAGTAAGGTCATTACCTTCCCTTATCAACTTAGCTTTTCCTAGCTCTAACGTATAATAATCATTAGGTACCTCTTCCTTTATGCTCCTATACAATCCTTTATGTTCAAAAAACATTATTGGATTTGGATCTTCTATGCTTGCTGCTAATAATCCTTTAGCATCTGCTGGGAAAGCAGGGTAAACTACTTTTAAACCTGGGGTTTGCGTAAACCAAGCTTCATTGCATTGTGAGTGAAAAGGTCCAGCAGCCATCCCTCCTCCAGTAGGCATTCTAACAACAACATCAGCATTCTGCCCCCAACGATAATGAGATTTCGCTAAGTTATTACAAATCTGTGTCATTCCTTCAGAAACAAAATCAGCAAACTGCATCTCTACCATTGCCTTTTTTCCATTAATGGATAAGCCTAGCCCTGCCCCTAAAATTGCTGATTCACAAAGTGGTGTATTTCTTACTCTCTCTCTACCAAACTGTTTAACAAATCCATCTGTAATTTTAAACACCCCTCCATAATCACCAATATCTTGTCCCATCAACACTAAGTCATCATACTTTTCCATACTTTGACGTAAACCATCAGAAATGGCATCAATCATTCTTTTTTCTTTTTTTTCTTGAGTTTTTGAGGTTGTTTCCTCAAATTGAAAAGGAGCGTAAATATCATCTAATTCTGTTGAAACATCAGCAATTAAAACTTCTTCATTATATGCTTTATCCCATTCTGAAATTACTTCTTTCTTAATTGTAGATTTTATTTCTTTAATGGCCTTTTCATCCAACACTTTTTCATCCAATAAAAATTTCTCATAGTTTTCTACTGGATCCTTCTTTCCCCATTCGTCCATTAATTCCTGAGGTACGTACTTAGTCCCTGAAGCTTCTTCATGGCCTCTCATTCTAAAAGACAAACACTCAACTAAAACTGGTCTTGGATTTATACGAATAGATTCGGCTATCTCACTTATTTTATGATAGACTTCTAAAATATTATTTCCTTCAATTAATTCCGTTTCTATGCCATAACCAATTCCTTTATCTACAAAATTCTTAAATATAAACTGTTCACTCGATGGTGTTGAAAGTCCATAGCCATTGTTTTCTATTAAAAATATAACGGGTAGCTTCCATACTGCTGCTGTATTAATTGATTCGTGAAAATCTCCTTCACTTGCTCCGCCATCACCAGTAAAAACTAAGGTAACTTTTTTGTTATCTTTTAATAAATCTCCTAGAGCAATTCCATCTGCAACTCCCATCTGAGGCCCCAAATGAGAAATCATACCCACGACATGATGCTCTTTCGATCCAAAATGAAATGAGCGATCTCTACCTTTTGTAAATCCATTCATTTTACCTTGAAACTGAGAAAACAATCTATTTAATGGAATATCTCTAGAAGTAAACACGCCTAAATTTCTGTGCATCGGTAAAATAAACTCATCCTTATCCAAAGCCATTGTTGCCCCAACAGATATTGCTTCTTGTCCAATTCCAGAGAACCACTTTGAAATTCTCCCTTGTCGTAACAATACCATCATTTTTTCCTCAATTAATCGAGGTTTTAATATGGCACGATAAAGGTTAATTAAAACTTCATCAGAATACTTTCTACGATTGTATTTTAGTGGCATATTATTCTACTTTTTAAGAAAAGCCAAAGTTAATTGATTTTATGTAACTTTACTGAGCTTATTGTTAATTGTTACAGCAAATTCGTTATACAATGTTGAGTTTAAAAGTTCAGTGGTTTAATACTCCATCAAAAAAACACCTTTACTGGTTAACTCTACTATGGTTGTTTTGTGTTTCATTTTTAATATTATCTATTAAAGGTTTCCTTCCAATAAAGCTTAAAGGTCACTCGGTATTTGATTTTTTTATAATTGGTTCAACTGTCTTAATTATAAGGCTTTATATCAATTATTATAGAAACATTAAAAAAATAAACCGTTCTAAATAGAACTCTTAAAAGCTATGCAAGAAATTATTGTTTTCACGATTGCAACTATAGCCTTGATTTATTTACTCTTCAAGTTTATTGTTAAACGAAAATCTCACGACTGCAATAAGTGTGAGGTTGGAAACAACAATGAATTAAAGAAACATTAATTCTAATTTTCATTAATGAGTTCTTATTTAAATCATTTTACGCTTTTATTAAAGAAATTAGGGATTGTTTTTATTATCTTTTCCTTGTGTAGAATATTGTTCTACTTGTTCAATAGTCACCATTTTACCGATGTATCTTTTAGCCTTTTCTTTTACGGTATTCGATTTGATTTGGTAGCCATCTCATTTCTGTTTTTCCCGCTTATCATATTACATTTAATCCCTTTTTCATTTAGAAATTTTAAATGGTATCATAATCTTTTAGACATATGTTTTTATTCAGCAAATACTTTAGCAATTATTCTTAATTTAATAGATGTCGCTTATTTCGATTTTACATTAAAAAGAACTACAGCAGATTTCTTTGGAATGGTAGGAACAGGTGATGATTTTTTTAAACTACTCCCTCATTATATTATTGATTTTTGGTATGACTACGTGCTTCTTGTAGGTTTAATTATTCTCTCTTGGTTATTGCATAAAAAACTTTGTAATCCAAATACTCATTTTCATCCTTTTGTTAAAAAAGACTATATCATTCATTCTGTAATATTAATAACCTTTTCTGGGATTACAGTTTTAGGTATGAGAGGTGGTATTCAATACAAACCAATAAACATAGTTAATGCAGGGCAATATACTCATTCTCAAAACATAGCCATCGTTTTAAATACTCCATTTACTATTATTAAAACTTTATTTATTGATAATATTGAAACCGTAAACTATTTCCCAGAAGAAAATATTGAAAATATATACACGCCTAAAACAACTATAAATGGAAACGGTCAATTTAAGGACAAAAATGTTGTGCTTATTATTCTTGAAAGTTTTACAAAAGAATATGTTGGAGGATTTAATAATGGAGAAGGCTACACTCCTTTTATAGATTCTCTTTTAACAGAAAGCTATGTTTTTACAAATGCTTATGCGAATGCACAACGTTCAATTGAAGCATTACCTTCTATTTTAACAGGTCTTCCTCAACTAATGGCTACTCCTTACGTATTATCAAATTATTCTGGAAATAAATTAAATGGACTACCAGAAACACTTAAAAAAGAAGGTTATAATACTTCTTTTTATCACGGTGGTGCTAATGGAACTATGGGATTTAATGGTTTTGTTGGAGTAGCAGGAATTGATGATTATTATGGACTTAATGAGTATAAAAATAAAGATAAAGATTTTGATGGTTTATGGGGGATTTTTGATGAACCTTATTTACAGTATTATGCTACAGAACTAGTTAAAAAACAACAACCATTTTTTAGTACAATTTTTACTGTTTCCTCACATCATCCCTATACCATTCCTAAAGAATATATTGGAAAATTTCCTAAAGGTAACTTACCTCTACACGAAACAGTTGGCTATACAGATTACGCTTTGAAAGAATTTTTTAAAACTGCACAAAAAATGCCTTGGTATAGCAATACTATTTTTGTTTTTACAGCAGATCACTCTACTCAATCAAACTCCCCTAAATATGAAACCCGATTAGGACGGTATGCTATACCAATGTTTATTTATGATCCAACAGGAAATATAAAAGGAGTAAATCATAATTTGTTTCAACACATAGACATTTCCCCTACAGTTTTAGATTTAGTTGGTGTAAAAAGTGAAATTATTTCCTTTGGTAATAATGCTTTTGATGATTCTGAAAAATTTGTTATTCAATACATAAATGGTACCTATCAAATTACTGCTGAAGATAATTTTTTAATTTTTGATGGTAATACAACGACTGGATTTTATCACTTATCAAACGATTCATTATTACAAAATAATTTCAGCGAGCAAGTAATAACGGAACATCACTTAATTGATAAAAATAGGCTAGAAATAAAATTGAAAGCAATTATACAACAATACAACAACAGATTGATTAATAATCAATTATCAAAATAATATAATTATCAATATTAAAAAAAACATATTATTTATAATTAATCCCATTTCTGGAGTTGGAAAACAAAAAGTTGTTGAAAAATTGATAGAAAAATATTTGGATAAAAATCTATTCAAAGTTGACATAAAATACACTGAAAGACATAAACACGCTATTGGAATTAGTGCAAATAATAGTAAAAAATACAACATCATAGTTGCTGTCGGTGGTGATGGATCAGTAAATGAGGTTGGTAAAAGTCTTATCAATACAAACACTATTTTAGCAATTATACCAACTGGTTCTGGAAATGGTTTAGCAAGAGATCTTAACATCCCTTTAAATTTAAAAAAAGCAATATCATTAATTAATACAGGAAAAGTCAAATTAATTGATACTATAAAAATTAATGAAGATTATTTTTTAGGAACTGCTGGAGTTGGTTTTGATGCTTATATCAGTTGGAAATTTGATGAATCTTCTACCAGAGGATTTTGGACATATTTAAAAATTGCTTTAAAAAGTTTTTTAAAATACAAGTCCATGGATTACGCTATTAGTTATGATGGCAAAGAAATAACCATCTCTAAAGGATTATTTGTAACACTCTCTAATTCAAGGCAGTATGGAAGTGGTATTCAAATTTCTCCTAATTCTATAATTAATGATGGATTTATAAGGTTGGTTGTGATAAAAAAATTTCCACTAATCTATTTCCCAATTTTTGCTTATTACCTTTTAAGTAAGCAAATTCATAAGTTTAGATTTACCAATGAATTTAAAAGTAAAAAGCTAACACTACATAATTCAGGTAAAAAAATCCATA
>JAJCYN010000366.1 GCA_029262915.1 Flavobacteriales bacterium | reverse complement strand
TTCTTAATTCTTTTACTTTTTTTGCTAAGTCTAAATTTCTCATCGTTTTTAGTTTAAATGTTCAGAACAAAGCTAGTTCTAAGGCATTGATTTGGTTGCGTCATCTTTATGTCATCTTTGCGCCATTTTTATATTTTTTACGTCATCCGCACTATTTTCTTAGAATATGATGCATAGTTGACAGGTAAAAGTATAGTATACACACATTATTTCTGTAATGTGTTTACTTCAAATTTAGAGAATTTGATCAAATTAAAATGTCGGAGAAAACAGAAAACAAGGATTTAAATCCAGTTATTAAGTGGAACAATCTCAAATCTTCTACTCGCGTTTCTAGTGGACGTGATACATTGATGATATTGAACAAGCGATGAGTTGAGTTTCTAATGATTAGAATAAAATAAAAATGGATGCTGTTAAAATGATAATAGTTAGAGTAGAAACAACTAATTTTTCGGGAAATGAAATGTCTCTATTAGTATTATAGAATGTTGTGTAAATTCTTAAAACTGCTTTTTTCATTGTTGTACTATGAGTTTTCCGGTTCCAATGATCATACTATTTAATTGAAGAACATAAAAATATAAGCCATCAGAAAGGTTCTCCCTTTCTATTTGAATAGTATTTCCTGAAATGTTATCAATAGTTCTTATTAGTTTCCCTTGTATATTAAAAATATTCAAGGTATGGACTTCGTTGTTTACATTATTAAATTCTATGATAGTAGAATATTTAAATGGATTAGGATAGGTTTTAATACTGACTGAAGTAGGAAAAATAAACCCATTTACGCCTACAGTTGTATTAGTATCAATGGCATAACCCGTATCCCAGTGAGTTTGTTGAGGCCAAACGCAAGTAGTATCATTAATACACGAATCTTGTCCAGTATACCATAAATGTAAGTTATTGTTAATGTATTCAATTGAAACTAACCCTACAGAAGCATCATCCCAGCTACCAGGAGTTCCATTTGTGAGTATTGGGTTTGGATAGCGTGTCCAATTGTGAATGTTGTTAGCTGGAGCCCAGGCATAGCCTACCCTATAATGCCAACCACCACCAGAAGTCTGCATAGTGCTATCTGTTATACTTCCACTATAAAACATGTGATAAGTATTGCCAATTTTAATAACATCAGGTGTTTGTACAAATAAAGTATCCCAACCAGTTTGGCTTACCTTAAAAACAGGTTCATCTGTTTTCTTAGTCCAATTAACTCCATCTGGAGATGAAGCATAAGCTATATTTCCCGACACATCCCAATATTGATTATTTCCGTATGCTGGGATGCAAGTATACCACATGTGATACGTTGTTCCATCAAATACTACAGACGGCCCTTCAAATCCAAAAAAATCAACACTAGGAAAAGAAGCAAAGGCAGTATCAGCCAATAATACTGGATTTGAAGTATGTTTTGTCCAGTTAATACCATCTGGAGAATAAGCATACCCCATTGCATAATACATGGGTTGAATAGAGTTGTCTATTCCTACATACCACATTTTAAATCGTTCTGAAGGTGGGGCAAGTGTATCAACTAAAACGGAAGCTGTTTCTACGGAGACAGAATCCCATTCTCCAGCAGTGCCTTCAAAAACAGGGCCAGCAACGTGTTTTGTCCAGTTTATGCCATCCAATGACCAGGCATAACCAATTCTTGGATGATCATAAAAAAATGGAGCAACCCCCGAAGATGTGTACCATATTCGGAATGTATCTGCATAAAACACTACTTCAGCATCTGCAGCAGCTGTAGCATCCCACTCTGCAAAAACATTAATACTATCCGCGTTTTCTAATACAGGTGCTATACCTCCATTGTATTTAATGAAATTCGTTTGCCCAATAACAATATTACATATACTTAGCAGGAAACTAATTAGAAAGACATTTTTGTAATTAAGTTTTTTCATAATATATCAACTTTCTATTTGTTTTATCGTATTAAACTGAAACCACCTTTTTCGAAGTATTCGGTTCCATCACCTCCGAGTGCTTCAATAATGTAGAAATAGGTTCCATCAGGAGCTTCAGAACTTGCAGGGGTTCTTCCATCCCAACTTCCTCTAACATTATTCCAAGAGAACATTAGCTGCCCCCAACGGTTAAATATTTGACCTTCTACAGAGACTAAGTTGGTGCCTTCAACTATAAAGACATCATTTGATCCGTCTCCATTAGGAGTAAATACATTAGGAACAATGATTGATGAAGGTTCACAACTGATAACAGTAATTACAATCGAATCAGCAGATGGAGGACAAGTTGCATTTGTAATTGTCCAGATAAAAGTATGAGATCCTATTGTTAATCCTGATCCTAATGAATTAGGCATGTTAGGGTTTGCAATGACTGTAGAACTTGTGGTAGCCCATAATCCTGTTTCACCAGGAATTAATAGTATATTTCCATTTAATGTAAAGGTCAAGATGTCATCACAAAGTTCTTGATCAATACCTGCATTAGCTAATGTTCCAAGCTCAACATTGACGATAACAGTATCTGAGTTTTGACATCCATTAGCGTCAGTACCAGTTACAACATAAGTAGTAGTTGTTAAAGGTGTTACTGCATGGTTTTGTCCAGCACCCAACCCATTGTCCCAATTATAGCTAATACCACCTGATGTGCTTATATTACTTGCAATTCCCGGACAAATAGTATCATCGATACTTGCTATAATTACAGGTAAAGCATTTATTGACAATGTTGTTTCAACAATACTATCACAGCCTATAGAGGTTGTGAGGGTATCATAATAAACACCTGCTGTGGTTTGCAGCCCCCCTCCTAATAGAATATTATCACCTTGACAAATTGAATTGGTCGTTTGTGTAATAACAGTAGAACTAGAATTAGGAATCACAACTGTAATAATAGTGTCGCAATTAAAAACAGTGTTGGTAATGGTCACATTGTATGTTCCTGATGTTAATCCTGTAGCATTAGAATCGGTTTGGGCCAAAGGGTCATCCCATAAGTAAGTAAAATGAGAGCCACAAGATGGAGTCACTAAAGCATTTCCACTGGTGGAATCACAAGGAGATATGGTACCACTTTGAACAAAGTTAAAAGGAGGGCATACGGGTGAACTGCCTAATATAGAACAACTTACGTTTATGCATTTTATGATTGGACATATTGTTACTGGAGAGCATGTTCCTGTAAGATCAACACATACGGTAATAATATCACCGGGAGTATAACAAAGACCATTGCCAGTTTGAATTCCTGTTGTAATTAAGTTACAATTACTATTGTAAGTTGCAGTTCCTGAAACGTCTGAACTCGTATTATTACTTACATTACAGCCTCCTCCGGTATTGTTTTGATTTACTGAACTTGTATTACATCCACTAATGATAAATGAAACACTTGCTTCTTCTGGCAACGGAGGAACGATGTATTCAAAACAAACAGTTTGAGGAAAGGAACCTGTAATCGTATAACACCAACCATTACTTTGGGCCGTAGCCGAGTTAATAGGCCATGTGGAAGAAGTGAAAAAAGAACCAATGGTATTCGGGCAATTAAATAATGAAGTACCACAATCATAAGGACAATTAAGTGGTGTTTCTCCCGTTTCGCAAATACCATTACCACAACATTGAGCATAAGCTACTTGGGTAGTTAAAATAAAAATTAATAATACCAAAAATTCGAAACTATTTAACCGAAATGTTTTCATAATTAATTCTTTATTATTTTCTTAGTTATTTTTTTTTGATTATTCCCTATTAATTGAATGTAATAAACACCCTTTACAAAGTCATTAAATGAAATTTGTAATGAAGTCTTTTCAATAGCTACTTCTTTTATAATTTGACCTAACGGGTTTACAATTAAAACCTTCTCGTAGTTATTCGAGTTAAAGCTATCTATGGTTAGGAATAAATTATCATTAACAGGATTAGGGTAAATGTTCAAACTATTGTTGCTACAGCTACTCGCTATTATGTTGGAATAAGAGAATTTACCATCAAAATCAACTTGTTTTAATCGATAATATACAGTAGTCCCAAGTTGAATATTATCTATCCAACTATAATTAATTTGATTATTACTATTGCCAGAACCTTGTACAATAATTAATTCGGAAAATTTATAACCATCAGTGGATTTTTGAATGCTGAAATAATCATTATTTATTTCAGAAGACGTTACCCAATAAAGTACTATATTATCATTTTCACAAGTTGTTTCGAAACTAAGTAACTCTATTGGTAAGGCAATACCATTTTGTTCGTATGCTCCCATATCTGGAAGAGCACTTCTTGTAGCTAAATCAAGATCATTAGTAGGTACTCCTATTCCTGGTATTCCTGCATCAATGCAAGGGGAAGTTACTTGTAAATGATAATCGTTTGTCCCTACAAAAACAGGAGCTATATTTGTATTTCCGATACCTGCATGTCCTCCAGTTATATCAGAGTAGGTAGTAATAGCTGGAGATCCTCCAAAAATAGTTGTGAACTCACTTGTTGCTACAGGATTCCATAAGATACAATTTTTTAGCGTATATCTGTCTTGCCAAGTTGAAATTGCTCCTCCAGCATAAGCACTCATATCGGCAGATACATTACCAGCGATAGTACAATTGGTTAAATTTAAAGCTGTTCCTTGAAAATAAATACCTCCTCCAGATCTACTTGTAGATCCTGTCGATAATATGTTATTAGAAATCAATACATTTATCCCTGTCATAATTCCTCCATCAAAAGATACTCCTCCTCCTCGACTTACAGTCCCCCCTGCTTTAACGTCATTATTAGTAATTTTTACTCGAGTAAGGTTTAAATCTCCATCTTTCATATATATACCTCCCCCTTCTGTTGTATTTCCTCCAAACAATGTGTTGTACGATATATCACAATCTGTTACTGTCATTGAAGCCAGATCATTGGCATAAACTCCACCTCCTCTTGTTGAGTTAGTTGCAAGCGTAACAAAATTGTATGATATGATTGAATTTGTAATAGTTAAAGAAGGAGTACCAGAAAAGCTGCCATCTACGAAAATTGCAGGGCCATCTCCAGGGTTAGAAGCATTAAGTGAATTATTCCTAATAAATAAGGAGTCCATTACAACATTTCCTGTTAAATTGTTGATGTATATTGCTCCACCACTAGCAGCTGTCAATGATGCAGCATTTTCAGTTATTAATAAATTTTTTAATGTAATTCCTGCAATAGGGTTGAAATGAAATCCCCCTCCATATCGTTCAGCACCTCCAGTTATTTTAAACCCATCTATTACTGTTGTAGTTGTTATAATTCCTCCACGAGTGTTTTTTATTACCCAAGAAGCTCCTCCTCCGTCTATAATTGTATTACTTGTGTCTCCAGCACTTATAAGTACAATCGCTGAAGTATTTGGCCATATAATATTTTCAGTATAGGTGCCAGGTTGAACTAAAATGGTATCTCCAGATGATGCCGCATTTAGACCTAATTGGATAGTTGGATAGGTTCCAGGAACGTTTAAGGTTGCTGCTTGAACAGAATAAGAGGTAAATAGAACTACAAATAATAATAATAAAATCTTCATAATTTAGAGTTTTAATTAAATCTGGCACTATTTCCTTTCCCATAAGTAAAAGGATTTGGGTTAACAAAAATGAGAGTAACTTCAAAGCCTCCTACACCATTACTGGCAGAAGTTAATTTTGAAATATTTGCATCATAACTAAAAGTTAATTTCCAATTGGCAATTTCATAACCAATAGAAGGAATAAATGCATCTCCTACACGAGTATGAATTCCAATAAATAATGCTGTCTGATTCATTAATCCTGTATATTTAGAGTCATGTCCAAAAGCGTATCTGATTAAAGTTCCAATTAAAATTTCTTGTGATGGACCTTGCTTTTGATACATAAAACTTGGTCGGAAGGATGTTTTAGTAGATTTAATACTGATGTTACTTTCTCCATGAAAAGACATTTTACTATAAAGTTTATCAGGAGTTCCTCCATAATCTAAACTTTGCTGTGTAAGATGTTGATAAACACCTCCTAATTTTAAGGAGAAAATATCGTTCGCCACAATAGATTTTGTTGACTTAGAATAAATCCAAGCTAATCCAA
>JAJCYN010000365.1 GCA_029262915.1 Flavobacteriales bacterium | reverse complement strand
TCTTGGTTATAAGAATATACAAGCTTAACTTTCCATTTTCCTTTAATTCCTTCTACATAAGGATTTATTGAAACTCCAGGACTAGGTAAGGAGTAACTTTCATTTCCCAAAGGAAACCCAGTAATATCTGGCTGTTCTGGCTCACAAATTATGCTCCAATCATCAGATAGCTCAGTTGCTGAACTTGCAAGAACATCGGTAAAGGTTAGTTTGGTTAAATCAGCAGGATTTTCAATAGGGTTTGTTAATGTAGTTACCGATCCGATCGGTAAATTTTGCATATTATTTCTACCCGACTCTATAATGGTTAAGGAAATAGGATCTATTGTAAAAGGAATTAACGTTCCCGTATTGTCAACACAGGTAATATTTTCTGAACCTATAGTATTGTCAACTTCCAATACCCAAGCCTCCACTGTGGTTGGTGCACTACCATAACTAATCAATAATTTATCTCCTATAGTAAAATAAGCGACCGAAGTAGTATTAAGACTAATAATGCCGTTATGTGGAGTTAACGGAGAGCTTAAAGCTCCCAGTACTATTCCCGTATTTTTATAAGATTGCCCTAAATTATCATAATGCCAATGTGCAGGATATTGAAAGTTAAACACTTCATCCGAATATTCATTTTTTACACTCGTTAATAATAAATTTCCCGTTTCCCCATCATAGGCTAAATTTTTTAAGGTATTTTTTGTTCCTAAATCTTCGGTTTCTATTCGGTCTATTAGTCCATATTGGTTAATTACTTTGGTAAAAACAGTGGTGTACAACCTTTTGGAATTTTTAGAAACAGATTGAGCTTTAATTTTTCCGAATAAACCGAATAAGGAAGAAATAGAATATTGGAATCCTCTTGTTTTTGAAGCAAATGCAGACTCATCGTAACTTTCTCGGTAAGAATTGTATACATCAATATCTTTTCCAATAGTAACAGATGCTATTGAACCATCTTTATTCACTATTTTGGCATTGTTGTTTAGTTGATAGCTGTCCCCATCTATTAAATCGGATTGATAATGTATGGTTGATTTACTCATCATACTACCTCCCTCATTATATACTTCTGTTCCTTTTGGCTTTCCGTGCATATCATTCTTAATAATAACAAAGCCTTGTGAAGCAAACGCATGATTAATCGTTGCAATCCCCAATATCATTTGTGATTTAGTAGGGGTACTTGCAAATTTTGATACAGACTTCTTTGTTTTATCCACTATGGTGGGGAAATCTTTAGCCGTATAAAATTTATTAATTGCGTATCCTGTGGCGTGTTTTGTCAATCCTGTTCTTTCCTTGTTTTTAATTTTCACACTGGAATAACCCACTACTGGTGCCGGGAAATGACTTTCCCCAAAAGGAGTTTCCTGGTATAAATAATCATTAGGAAATTGCCGGTTTGTTTTCACATAAAAAACTGGGGTTCTCCAAGGGTTTTCTTCTTTCCCAACAACAGGCTCATAAGCCGCAACGCCTGTACTAATTGTTTTTCCATTTTGTTGCTCGCTGTAATCATACGTTGTACCGTACACCTCGTTAGTAGTTCCTCCCATACTTCCCCAATGGTCACTTACCTCTATTTGTTGCACCCGTGCCCCTCCTCCGATTTTACGTTGATTAGGATTAACCAACCTAATCCATGATCTATTTAAATCAATATTATTTGCTAAACTCCTACTTTTATAAAGTAAATCAGGATTCACATTCCCATTAACTGTCCATTGTAAAGCCAAAAAATCAAACAACTGCGTAGTAACGTTTCTATACGCTCGAGGCACATCCATTCTTAATGCCTGCCAGCCCGCTTTTGCAATTGGGTTGGTTTGGGAACCACTGTAGTAACTATCGTTATAACCATTAAAAAAATTAGGATCCAATTCTATCCATCCATATTTATAGGGAGTTCCAGAACTAGCTGTGGGGGCACCAACTATTCCATGAGAATTTACTTTAGCATAGCCCTGAACATACTCATGCTGCCCGCCTCCTAATTCAACCAAACTTTTAAAATAAAGATGTTCCAAATCCTTAAAATAATTTTTAGTTAAAAAATCTTCCGCATCAGTTTTGGTTCCTGATGTAATTTCATCTTGCAGTTTAAAATAAATAAAATTACTATTTGTAAGATTATCATACAGTATATTACTTGGAGTCATAGCAGCAGGATCAAATGAATTATCTACTACATCATCTGTCCCTTCTATTTTAAACATTTGTAGGGCTCTTTTATTCTGTACAAAAGCATAATCATCTGCTTCGTAATGCACCTCAATGATAGATCCTTCGGGCGTAATTATTTGAGACAACCTCCAAGCCGCTGCGTACCGATTCGCTTGTTCACTGTCATTTTGCTCTACAAAAGGGTATTCTGAGTTTAGTAAGGAGGCGCTATTAGGTTTATACCCACCCCAACGATTTATGCCATTGGTTGAATAGCTATAATTTACATCTGGTGTACCGTCTAGGTCAAAATCTGCATAATTAAATTGATAAGCACTCTTTTGTCCTTTAGCAGAATTACCATAAGTAAAATATACTTTTTTTAACGTTAGTTTTCCTCCATTAACCGTATTGTTACTCGGAATACCTGGGCAGAGGGTATAATCATATTCAAAATGAACTGTTTTTATAGGTATGGCTGCTTCACCATTTTTTTGCCTGTCTTCTTTGGCATATAATTTTATTTTATCTAGTTTTTTTAATTTAGCCGTTCCTAGATCTCCATCTTCATCAATAACCGCAACCGCATCATCTCTATCGGAAAGATAAAACTCTGCAATGAAATTTTTAGATTCTATGGAATGAACATTCCAGATCTCTTTATTTCCATATACATAAGATCCTTTTTCATCATCGTTATATGCTTGACGAAGTGTAGAAAAATTGGCTTCCCTTGGTCCTTCGCCATAAGGAGAACGCCATCTATAATTTTGATGTATTCTACTGTAATTAAATTTGGTGTAATCCCCATGGTCATCTTCGGTTATTCCATTATCCGTTACATCAATATAATCATTACTAACTATAGAGGTTAACAAATAAGCCGAAGCAAATCCAGGTGTTTCCAAACTGTTGTAATAATGATTATAACCTAGTCCATTACTGGTACTATTATCACCAGAGTTATAAGTTACTTTCTCTTCTGCAGGGCTTACCATTACGGATCGACCAGTAACATTAAAAGAAACTTGCTGTTGTGCGTTATTATAATTCGGGATGCCGTAAATGTATTTACCTCCCTGGTCATTTTGTACAATAATTTCTGAAGTGTGATTGGAGGGGTGGCTACTTCTCGCAATGACTGTAGGGCTGGATACAATACCTGCCGGATTGGTTATTTCATCATACGGAACATAGTCATTAATGCCTGCTTCAAAAAAGCTTTCAAGCGCATCACCAGCTTTTTTTTCAATAAATAAATTATTTCTATGTTCTCTTTTATTTTTTAAGGTAGCCGTGTTTCTACTAGCAGGAATACCAATGTCCGAATAAGTTCCGTCTGGATTTTTAACCTCTAGTTGCGTAGCTGTTCCTACCCCAAAAATCGGATTGTATCCGTAATTAAAAATATCGAAAGCAGTACCTATAAAAGAGGGGGATCTTAAGTATTTTACCTGTGCAGGCTGATCTCCTCCATACATTGCATAAAAATTGGTATTGTAACTTACTTTTTCTCCAATATTTTTAAAGTAATAAGGTTCATATTCTGGTACAGCAAGTCCATGCGTAAATTGTAAGTTGTTCGGAGCATTGTTCCCATGATTACTCCAAGTACCTGTACCAGATTTTGTTTTGGACTTATCAAACGTATTAGTCTCATTGTAGCTTAAAAAATTTGTTTCATATGAAGATGTAAAACCTATCTCAACACCTCTACTCTTTATTGTTGGAGTATGATATGATCCCACATCATTTCGAAATGCACGATAATCTCCACCTATTCCATTCCCCCTAACGTGGTAAATATCATAGGTAGCATTGGTTACTGGTAAGTTAGGCATGGTTTCATAATACACTCCATCATTTTCTCGGTTCATATCATATAAATTTTTTGTATTTACTTGTGAATTATATAAAAAGCTTGAAGAATTTAAAAATCCATTGGAAGGAGTACTCTTTTGTCCATTAATATTAAAAATATTCGTTGTTTTATCATT
>JAJCYN010000364.1 GCA_029262915.1 Flavobacteriales bacterium | reverse complement strand
CTATCGTTTTGTCTTATAATGTATTGCATTATGTTACTTTGCTTTGGACTTTAAGAATTTATTCTTAAAGGACGGAAGAAAAGATTTTATATAATTAAAGCGTAAGTGTTGGAAATTTACGCTTCACTTTAAGTAAACTTTACAAATCTTAAATACTGCTTTCTTTTAGCAATAAATAGGTAAAGACCAAGCACTACAAGAAAAGTAGGAGAGAGGTGTTTGGGGTTTACTTATTTAGAAGCTGCGTGAGGGATAGAAGCGGTTACCCCACAGCGAAGCGAGGAGTAGTAGCGAATAGCCCGACCTTTAGGGCACGCCCAACAAAAACAAATTTGCCTTAATAGATATCTAATAAAATAGAGTTCAAATTTTATTTGATTAAGTGTTGTTAAAACGGAAAACTGTCCGTAGATTTGTCCGTGTCCGTAAAAACGTCCGCAAATAAATTTAAACTATGGCTACAATTAATTATTACTTAGATAAAGCTGATAAAAAAGGATTATCTCCAATTCATTTAAGAATCAATTGTAATAGCAAACAAATTAAGGCTTCTACAGGTAGTAAAGTTAAAGTTAAGGACTTTGATAAGGACACTCAACAAGTAAAAGCAACAACAGATAATAGTAATGAAATCAATCATTATTTATCTTATTTAAAGGATAGGGCAGATGAATTACTAAATCGTTCGTATAAAAAAGCCTTTACAAATAAAGAGATTAAAGAAAAGTTGAATGATTTTATAGCCAATTATAAAGAAGACCACAATGTGAATATTGTAAGAGAACAATTAGCTCTTTATGGTAATCCTTTTACGTTTATTGATTTATTCGCTGGGGCTGGAGGTTTTAGCGAAGGATTGATACAGGCAGAAGTTAACAACAAGTTTTTTGATTTTTTAGTTGCAAATGACATTAATGAAAATTGTGAACTAACTCACGTTGTTAGGTATAATCATCAATTGGGATTAGATGCTAAGTTTTTATGTCAAGACATTACAGAACCTGATTTTTTAGATAATTTATTGAAGAAAATTGGAGATAAAAAAGTAGATGTAGTTTGTGGTGGACCTCCTTGTCAAAGTTTCAGTTTAGCAGGTAAAAGAAGGAAGTTTGATAAAAAAGATGATTTATTCTCACATTATCTTCAAGTTATAAAGGTTTTACAGCCTAAATACTTTGTTATGGAGAATGTTAAAGGCATTCTAACAAAAGAAGGTGGTAAAATTAAAGAGTTGATTTTAAAAGACATTAATTCAATAGTTGATATAAAAGAAATTCCAAAACTGACTTCATTTATTAAAAGCTTAAAAAAGACAAACAAGAAAGATGAATTTATAATTGATTGCTTGATTAAGAGAATTGAAATTGAGCAATACAGTGAAAAGAAAGCAGAAGAAGCCAAAGAAGCATTCATCAAAACGGTTGATTCTAAATTCCGTCTTTTAACACCTAAAATTGTTGATTATAAGACCAGTAAAATGGATCAAAGAATTAGCACTATTAGACACGGGTTTAATTTATTACAACGAGGAAAAGAGTGGGAGGTCTTAAAACGTAAAATTATACGTGAAAAAGACCATTGTAATATTGATAATGACTATTTCGTAGAGCATTTTAATGATTTTATTTCTGAACTTGCTCCTGAGGAAATTATCAAAAAGATAAAAGAAGCCTTTAAAAGGTTGAATGTACCTAAAAAGTTCTTTAGTGATTGTAATGATATATTGACTGCTTTACAGATATATACATTTGGTTTTGATGATACTATTCAATTTTTAAATAAGTTTTGTAATAAAAAACAAGATAAAGAGCTGGTAGAAATAATTGAAGAAATTAGGCTTTATAAAATTGAAGCTCCTTTCGTTGCTAATGCTTCAAATTATGGAGTTCCACAAAATCGAGAAAGAGTATTATTCATAGGCTGTAGAAAAGACCAAAAATTCATTTCAGAAATTCCTGCTACTGTAACGGAGGATGAAAAAGTAACAATATTTGAAGCTCTTTATGATTTAGACTTTGTAGGGAACAATGATGAAGCCAGACATTATGAATTAGTTGATATTTCTAAGCAATACAATGGAACAGCGAAGAAAATGAAAAGTCTTTTAAGTAAAAGAACGATTGAAGGTGTTCCAAATAATAAAACTGGGAAAACATTCTCTGATTGGAGTAAAAAAGGCAGATTAAATGGCAGGTTTGTAAACGCAAAAAAGCCGTTTTATGTTAGAAATACAGAAGATTTAGAAAATGGTATAAAAGAATACAATGTCTTGCATAATCATAAAACAAGTAAACAAAGCGAAACTGTAATAAAGCGTTTAGATATAATTTTAAAAGAAGGGAATTACAGAAGAGCTTATGATAAACTTAATAAATGTGGCTTATCTTCTAATAAAAGGAATTATAATGTTTTACAAGCCGAGGGGCAAAGTCCAACAGTAATGACAATACCTGATGATTATATTCACTACAATACTCCAAGAGCTTTAACAGTTCGGGAAATGGCAAGACTACAATCTTTTGATGATTCTTTTGTATTCCAAGGGAAACGCTCAACAGGTGGAAACAATAGAAAAACAGAGGTTCCTCAATACACATTAGTTGGTAATGCTGTACCTCCTTTATTGGCAAGAGCTGTGGCTACTGAAATTTTAAAGAATATTAAATGAGATCTCTAAATAATTTTGAAGAACAAAACTTAAAAGTATTAACTGAAAACTCAGTTTCATTAACTTTAATAGAACCTACAAAAAATGGGTTAGAGAAATCAATAATGGATGCAACTGGTTCTGTTAGGAATTATTTGAAGTCAAATAGCTTTCACGATTACGGTTTACAGTCTCAAGGACCAGAAAACAAAGTAATTATTGAAGCTATCATCTATGGCGAGAGTTCCGTTTTTAAATCCAAAACTTCACTTTACAGACCACAAACAAAAAAAGGTGACCCAAGAATTTGGTTTTCAAGTTTAACCAAACATTCTAAACCTAATGACATATTAGGATTGATATGTTTTGATGGAAAAATTCACATACTTAATTTAACTCAATTATCAGTTGAACAGTTATTGAAATCAGCATTAATTAATCCTTTAAAAGAACTTATTCAAGAAATTAACGGAGTTGAAAATGCAATAGCAAATGAACTACTGATTATGTTAAGAAAAATAGCAGGCTCACCAATTCCTTCAATGGTAGATGCAGATACTTCCGTAGGAAGAACACTTGAAACAGCTTTAGGTATTGATATTAATTCCTCCAAACAGCCTGACTATAAGGGAATAGAATTAAAATCATTTAGAGATAAAAAGGGAAATAGAAAAACCTTATTTGCCCAAGTTGCAGATTGGAACTTAAGTAAGTTAAAAAGTTCTGCTGAAATATTAGATACTTTTGGTTATCCCGCTGATACAACATATAAAAGATTGAACTGTACCGTTTCTGCAATCGTACGTAACTCACAAGGCTTAAAGTTTAACCTTGATACTGAATTGAATCATTTGCTGGAAAATTCAGACAAAAAAGAAATTGGTGATTTTGCTGTTTGGACTTTGGACAAATTACACGAAAGACTTCTTGAAAAGCACAATGAAACATTCTGGGTTAAAGCAGAGAGTATTCAACATAATGGAAAAGAACATTTCTTATATAAAGAAGTTGAACATACCAGAAAACCAATCGTTTCACAATTTGATATACTCTTGGAACAGGGCATAATAACAATGGATCATCTAATCAGTCGGAAACCAAATAAAGGAGTTACAGAAAGAGGACCTCTTTTTAAAATAAAACCAAATTGTTTGAATTTATTATTCCCACCAAGTAATAACTATAACTTAATGCAACAATAAACTCCTTATATACCAGCAGTTTTAATGTTTTTAAATCTATCCTTGTGCTTATATGTTTTCTCTAACAAATGTGCTTTCGAAGAAGCATTGGTTTGCTTATAATGTTGAGATATTATTGACCATCGAATAGTATCTCTTTCGCAATTCCAATGCTTTAGAGCTTTAGTCCCTCCAATGCACTGAGAACCATCTTTTCGATTTTTA
>JAJCYN010000363.1 GCA_029262915.1 Flavobacteriales bacterium | reverse complement strand
TTATCGTTTTTTCTGGACAAAATGATAAGCAGAAGGCGGTAGAAATAATGAAAAGTGGAGCTAATGATTATATTAGTAAGGATGAAGACGACTTTATGGATGATTTAATAAAATCGATAAATAATCTTATCTAAGAATTATTCTGCTTGGTTACATTGATCTATTATGAAATAGAGATAATTCATCTAATTCTTCGTCTGACAAATAGATTACACCCAAATACCTTCTAAATGCTTTGTCTAGGATCCTTAAGACTTTCATCTTTTTCTTTAAAGTCATATTGGAATTCACTATTTCATTGAGTAACTCTTCTTTTAATTTTATATCTGAATTTTTCATAACGCAAATTTTATGGTTTACCAGTAAATACCAATTGATTTACCAAATAGAATAACTCATTGAAAGTCAATGATTAATAGGAGTTTTTAGAAGTGATTAATTTCCCATTTTTGGAAATTATTTCCAAAAAATAGAGATAAAAAGAATTTGTGTAATGATATAAACACCTATATATCAATTGAATAAGTAAATCGGCATAAGAATGGAAATAAAGGTTGGAAAAGAACCTAAAACCTATTATTATGAAAACGATCTCATTTCTATTTTTATTAATTACTATTAATGTTTCAATTTATGGACAAGCACCAATTAAGTATTTAGGTACTTATGGAAATTTAGGACTCCCTAATTATCTCGAGTCAACTGGAGATATTGTTGACCAAAATTTTATCAATAGGATAGCAGCAGCAGTTCCAGAATATCAACCAGTTCCTGATTATCACCCTAGTTATTTAGATAATAATTACGGAGCAAACATCAATCTTTTTCAAAGTGCTGATGTATTTATTACTTATGTAGCAGAGGGCGCAGGATATAAAAACGTGTTAGGGTTTTATACTTATCCAACAGGTTCTGAACCAACACTTACAACCCAAATAGATTCCATCATTATTATTTTTCCTAACGTTTCAAATGCTGGAAGCGGAGGGCTTTTAAATCCTGGGGACAAAGTGAATATTGGTCATTTTCCTGCGGGGACTTCAATTGGATTTGTAGTTTTTGCCAATGGATATAGCTCCGGATCAAATAGTGTTGGTTACGGACAATGGCAACATTATTCTGATAAGTTGTTAAATCCACCAAGCGATACAAGTTTAAAACAGCATACGGTTGTCCTATATGATCAGATAACAGAAAAGTATGTTATTTGCTTTGAGGATATAACTCGACCTGGAGGTGATAAGGATTTTAACGATGCTATTTTTTATTCTACAACCAACCCACCTTCAGCTGCAACAACAACAAATGTACCCTCTCTGCCAATGGTATGGGAAGGTACGGTTGATACAACCTGGGAAAACACAGCTAATTGGAACCCTCAACAGTTGCCAGATTCAACATCTACTGTTACCATTTCTGCAAGTGCTACGCATTTCCCTTCAATAGACAATAGCTTGATTGTCGATGAATTAATTGTTGAACCTGGAGCTACTATTAATATTAATGGGCATCATTGTGTAAATGTAAGTGGAGATTACACTTCAAATGATTTAGTAAATGGAGAGGTGAAATTTGTAGGAGATGAGGATCAAAGCATTTATGGAGCAGCAACATTTACTGATTTAGTAGTAGAAAATGGGAATACGGTAAATGTTCAATCGGATATTGTTATAACTGGAACCTTAGAATTAATAGATGGAGATTTCGAAACAAATAACAATGAAGTAGTTATAGAGTCTTCAAATTCGAATAATGGAATGCTTTTAGAAACCAATGGAGATGTTAGTGGAGACATCACTTTTGAAAGATACATTCCAAATGTTTCGGGTTATCACTATTTAACTTCACCGGTTCAAAATGCAACTTTATCCGATTTAAATGATGATTTTACATTACTTAGCTTAGGCGGGGGTTTGAACTCTCTACCTTTTCCAAACATATTTTATTATGATGAAACAGACACCTCTTCTCATAAAACTGATGGGTGGTTAGTTCCCTCTAATTTATCTTCACCTATGGGAGTAGGTGTAGGCTTTGCAACAAATGTAAATATGGGGGTAACTGTAGACATAACAGGAGTGCCTAACAATGGTCCAATAAATATTCCACTAACATATACTCAATCAGCCTATTCTCCAGAACACGAACATTGTCCAGCTGATGGGTGGAATTTAATTGGGAACCCATATCCTTCAAACATAGATTGGGATTTATTAGCATTAGATACTACTATTGAAAATGGTATTTATTTATGGAATCCGCTCCTTAATCAATATAGCAGTTACATAAATGGAGTAGGAGTAAATGGAGGCTCATCACTAATTGCTCCCTTTCAAGGATTCTTTGTTCGAGCAACCATAACCACAACACTGCCTTTAACTAATAGTATAAGAACTGCAGACTCTACAAGTGTAGATGTATTTCAAAAAGGGAACCCGAACCCTTTGTTAAAGGTTAAAATTATTCAGAATGGCAAATCAGATGAAACTGCTATATATACGAGTGGGGACAATACCAATTCCTTTAATCAAAATCAAGACGCCTATAAAATGCCTGGTAATGATCCTTCTATTCCTCAAATTTCAACAATACATAGTAATACAAGATATTCTATCAATGGGATTCCTTCTATTTCTGCTCCAATAACAACAATCCCTGTAAATGTGATACCAAGTGTTACCGGAATTTATACCATAGAGGCAAGTGAGATTAGTAATTTTTCTCCAAGTGTT
>JAJCYN010000362.1 GCA_029262915.1 Flavobacteriales bacterium | reverse complement strand
AATGCATGGAATTCATTAACTTTGGTATAGAATTTGATAACTTACAATCATAAATTTGACTTATGAAAACACTAAAAATAATATTGATTTCCTTAATGGTGCTGGTTGTATCATCTGTCTATTCTCAAAATGGAGTATTACAAACAAAACTTAAACCACAAGTAAAAGCGGTATCAGAAGATAATTATAAAGCGCATGCTGATGGTTGGATGGTTGATATTAACAAAGCTTATGAAGTCTCTGAAAAGACTGGGAAACCGATTATGGCTAATTTTACCGGTAGTGATTGGTGTGGTTGGTGTAAGAAACTAAAGTACGAAGTTTTTGATAAAGCTGAATTCAAAACTTGGGCTGAAGAAAATGTAGTGTTAGTAGAATTAGATTTTCCAAGAAGATTTCAAATTCCTCAAAAGTATAAAGAACAAAACTATGGGTTGGCACAAGCTTTTAAAGTAACAGGATACCCAACTTTATGGGTGTTTAATTTGGGTAAAGATGAAAAAGGACAATTTACTATTGATGCTTTAGGCAAAACTGGTTACGTAGCAGGAGGTCCTAAAAATTTCCAAAAAGGAGTAGAAGCAATGATCAAACAAAAATCTGGGAAATAATTAGAAAGATTATATAAACAAAAAGCCTTGACTTTTAGGTCAAGGCTTTTTTTGTAATAGACATTTCTTTTTTACAATCCAAATCCATAAAACTCTCTTCTACCATTTTCGTAAATCCCCTCTATTAATATTCCTCCTTTTATCTTTTCAATAGCAGAAATCAACTCATCTACAGTATTCACTTTTTTATGATTGATTTTAGTTATAATAAAACCTTCTTTAACACCAACACTTCTAAATTTACCATTGTATATCTCTTTAACTTTAATTCCTCCGGCTAATTTTAGCTGTTTAAGCTCATTATTAGTGGCTTCAGTAAATTTTACACCTAATTGTTTTAATGTTTTAGTTGATTCGTTAGAAACAATTTTTTCGTTTCCATTTAGATTTTTTAAAACAATAGGTAGTTCTATTTCTTCATCGTTTCTGTCAACGACAACAATTATTTTGTCTCCAGGTCTAAATTGACTGATTTGTTCTTGTAATTCAGCTACATTTTTAACAGGTTTGTTTCCTATTTTCTTAATGATGTCCCCAGACTTAATACCAGCTTTAGCAGCTGACCCATTTTCCATAGTACCATTAATGTAAACTCCATTTAAATTATCTGTACCGATTTCTTTAGCCAAATTTTCATCTAAGTTTCTAATGCTAACTCCAATAAAAGCTCTTTGCACTGTTCCAAACTCTTTTAAGTCTCCAACTACCTTTTTTACTATGTTTACAGGAATGGCAAAAGAATACCCAGTATATGATCCTGTATTTGATTTAATAGCAGAATTTATTCCTATTAATTCGCCAGCGGCACTTACTAATGCTCCACCACTGTTTCCTGGATTTACAGCAGCATCCGTTTGTATAAATGATTCTATTGCAGATACACCACTATATGGGTCATTTCTAAGAATGTTGATGTCTCTTCCTTTGGCACTAATTATTCCTGCAGTTACGGTTGAGGTTAGGTTAAAAGGATTGCCAACTGCTAACACCCATTCCCCAATTCTAATGGTATTAGAATTTCCGTAGTTGATATATGGTAAGTTATCTTTATCTATTTTTAGTAAGGCAAGATCAGTGTTTGGATCTGTTCCTATTACTTCAGCTTTGTAAGTTTTGTTATTGTTTAATGTGATGGAAATTTTCTCAGCATTTTCAATAACATGGTTATTGGTTACAATATATCCATCATCAGAAATAATAACCCCAGAGCCTGATGAACGAGCAAGCTGTGGTTGTTGCTGTCCCCCGTATAAAAACCGATATAAAGGATCAACAGGTCTATTTGTTAATACTTCGGTTTTAACATGTACTACAGCATTTACAGACATTTCAGCGGCTAATTCTAGGCTTATGGGCTGAATAATGTCTAATTTATGATTTGTAAAATGATTATTAGTAGAAATTATATCTTGATTTGAAGCAGTTGGAGTAGCTTTTTCAAAATATTTATAGATTCCCAAAGAAGAAACACCTCCAGCTATTGTAAGTGCCAATCCAACTACAAACAGTTTAATTCCTTTTTTCATAACGGTTTTGTTTAAATGGTTAATAATTTATTTAACCCAAAACGCTATTTTTATCGCTGTTGTTGCTTGGTCTATGTTAAAAAATGTTAAAGATTAATCTTTAAATAATTCTCCAGCTGTTGCCCATAGAGGGTCAGTTGGATTGGGCTTCGCAATAATTAAAAGAGGCTCCTTTTTAACAGGATGAATAAATTCAATTTTTCTGGCGTGCAAACTAATAGAAGCATCAGGGTTAGATCTACTAAAACCATATTTTAAATCACCTTTTATTGGGCAACCCATGGTGGAAAGCTGAACTCTTATCTGGTGATGTCTTCCTGTTAAAGGATTGATATCCAGTAAATAATAGTTATTAAATTGATGTATTACTTTAAATTTTAATTCTGATCGTTTTGCGTCTTTATATTCGTGACTATATGCGAAAGATTTATTTTTTTGATGATTCTTTTTGAGATAATGAATGAGTAAGTCTTCCTGTTTAAATGGTTTATTTTTTACGATAGCCCAATATGTTTTTTGTATCTCTTTATCATGAAACATTTTGTTCATTCTGGTTAAAGCTTTACTTGTTTTAGTAAAAACCACTATTCCACTTGTTGGTCTATCAATACGGTGGGGGCTTCCTAGAAATACTTCTCCAGGTTTATTATGCTTTATTTTAATGTAATCCTTAACAATGTCAATTAACGGTTTATCTCCTGTTCTGTCTCCTTGAACAATATCTCCAGACCTCTTGTTTACAACAATAAGGTGGTTGTCTTCGTAAAGTACTTTGAGGTTAGGAAGCTGTTGTGACATTATTTTTTAGATTCTTCAGGCAAATCAAATGAAACTGTAATGTTTCGCTTCATTTCCTTTTTATATTTATTTCTTCCGGTAACAGTAAACAGTTGTTTAAAGTATCCTTTCCCAGGAATATCTATATTAATTTCATATTTGTCAGGTGGAAGAATCATAATGTAATTCCCTTTCGTTGGATTTACTTCATAAATACCATATAATTCTTCTGTATTTTTAGTGAATACTTCTATAGTTAAAGGGATGTTAAATAAATTAGAATCAGCATCAAGCACAACCCCTTTAATCGTAGTATAAGAGGGATGTGTATCAGTAAAATTTACCCGATAGATGTCTAAATCACCATAAGAATCTTTACGATGAGTAGCAACATAAGCATATTTATTATTTTTACTAAAACTTATATTGGTATTGTTATATGGCGTATTAATTGGATATCCAACATTTTTAGGCTTAGACCACTCTTTCTTTGAGAGATCAAAGTGAGAAACAAAAATGTCATAACCTCCAATAGAATTAAAACCGGTAGAAGCAAAATGCAAGGTATACCCATTATTACTTAAATAGGGGTAGGATTCATCAAATGTTGTGTTAATCGTTTTTCCCATATTTACCGGTTCAGCCCATTCATCATTAGGCAATTTCCTGCAGATATATAAATCTTGTCTCCCAATACCATCAGGTCTGTTACTTGAAAAAATCAAATAATTCCCTTCGTTTGAAATTGTTGCAGACAATTGTAAGCCAGAGTTACTGTTAATATCTTTAGATTTAATTTGAACTGATCTTTTAAACGAAGATCTACTTTTTTCTGAAATTTGGAGGTTGTTTTTGCTTTTAGGGTTGTTAACGTGATAGAGAACAAATTTTCCATTTTCTGAGATTCCAGCTGTTTGTTCATTTCCGTAAGAATTTGGAGATCCAACTGACCTGGCCCTACTCCATTTGCTGTATTTGAATTTTGATAGAAAAATATCGGCAGTATAATACCCTTTTAAATCATAGATACGGCCAGTAGTACCTTGCCTTCTAGTAGTATAAAGCAACATGCTTTCATCTGGTGTAATCATAGGAAGATATTCTTTTCCAGCAGAATTTATTCGTTTACCCAAATTCTCAAATTGAACATTTACTTTTTTTTTTATGATAATTTTGGCATTATTACACATTTCAATGTTTCTTTCAGATTTAGCAATTAATTCCGTTTTAGCACCGTTACTGCTGTTGTATTTCTTGTATAGGGAAATTGCTTTATCATATCTATTTGATAGGTGATAGGCTCGTGCAAGGTAATACCAAACTTCAGTAGGTATAGATGGATCTTTAGAAACTGATTCTAACGTTTTAATAGCATCAGAAAGCTCGTATGTATTAGCTAAACAAACTCCAAATCGATATTTGATTTTTACATCTGAAAGATCTTTTTTATATTTTTCTCGATATAATTCTTTCGCTCTTTGAAAGTTGCCTAGATCAAACATTTTATTAGCATTATCAGAAATTTCATAATTTAATTTTTGAGCAAATAGGTTTGCAGAAAAAAGAATGGATGCAAGAAAAAGAGTAAGATGTTTCATTTTCATTTCTGAAAGGTAATTATTTTAAGACGACAGACTATTCAATTTAAAAAAAACACTTTTTAAAAAGAAAGTGTTAAACTTTAATATTGTTCTTTATCATTGGGGAAATCCTGCGATTTAACATCTTTAATGTAAGACTCAAAAGCACCTTTCATTTCTTCATAAAGGTTGTGGTATCGTCTTAAAAAGCGAGGGCTAAAATCGTGAGTAATCCCAAGCATGTCATGCACAACAAGAACTTGTCCGTCAACCCCATTTCCAGCACCAATACCAATTACAGGTATTTTTACTTCTTTGGCAACCCTAGCAGCCAATTTCGCAGGAATTTTTTCTAAAACTAAAGCAAAACAGCCAGCACCTTCAAGTAGTTTTGCATCTTCAATTAATTTTTGTGCTTCTTCTTCTTCTTTAGCTCTAACAACATAAGTTCCAAATTTATAGATGGATTGAGGAGTTAACCCTAAATGCCCCATAACTGGTATTCCAGCAGAGAGAATTCTATTAACTGATTCTAATATTTCTTTACCGCCTTCCATTTTAACAGCGTGAGCACCAGATTCTTTCATTATTTTAATAGCAGAAGACAATGCTTCAATAGAATTTCCTTGATAGGTTCCGAAAGGTAAATCAACTACAACTAATGCCCTTTCTACAGCTCTAATTACAGATGATGCATGATAAATCATTTGATCTAACGTAATTGGTAATGTCGTTTCATGTCCTGCCATTACGTTTGAAGCAGAGTCTCCAACTAAAATAATGTCAATTCCAGCACTATCTATAATCTTTGCCATAGAAAAATCATAGCCCGTTAACATAGATATCTTTTCGTTTCGTAACTTCATTTCCTGAAGTATATGAGTTGTAACCCTTTTAATGTTATTTGAATGACTTGACATTTTACCTTTAATTTATTTTTAATAACCGTTTATTCCCAATATTAACCACTGGTAGATTTTATTCGAAGGCAAAGCTACAAAATATGTTGCTTCTTAATTAAAAATGATATTTTTGTGTATTAATTTTAAGTTATGAATAAATTACAGTACATTTTAGTTTTACTAATTACCGTAGGATTTATCTCTTGCGAAACAGATATAGATGTAAACGCTGAATTTAAAGATATACCAGTTGTTTATGGAATGATTAACCCACAAGATTCTGTTCATTATCTAAAAATCAACAAAGCTTTTTTAGGAAATACAAGTGCTCTTGATTTGGCTGCTGACGCAAATAATTTTAATTATGCAGCTGGAGAATTGGATGTTATTGTAGAGGAATTTAATGGAACGACTAAGATTCAATCATATGCCTTAACAAGGACAGTTAATGAAATCCCTAAAGATCCAGGTACTTTTGATAACAGCGAAAATGTATTGTATAAATTTATTGAACCTTCAATAAATAGAAATAATACTTATAAACTTAAAATTGTAAATAGCAGTTTGAGTAAAGAAATAACGGCTGAAACAGAGATAGTTGAACAAACGGCTATTTCGAATCCACCAAATACAAATGGGAAATTCAATTTTTGGACAGGACCGGTTAATAATAATGATCAATTTAATGATAAAACAATAGGAGTTACCACTGGAGCGGATGTGGGAAGAATATTGCCGTCATTGGTATTTAATTATATTGAACATTATACAATAGCTAGTGGAAAGCCTCCTGTGTTTAAAAAGGTAATAATGCCGCTAGGTGAAACTAAAACAACAACTTCCTCGGGAGGAGAGCCAATAGAATGGGTATTAAAAGGTGCGACATTTTTTGATAATATTGCTGCTGGAGTTGCTGACCAATCAGCTATCGTTGATTTTTCCCATAGGGAAGTATGGAACATATCTATAGAATTTTCAATTGCAGGGACTGAATTAAGTACTTTTATGGAAGTAAGTGCACCATCAAATTCAGTTAATCAAGATAAACCGAGCTACACAAATATTACGAATGGTATAGGTATTTTCTCATCGAGAGAAACTTTATTTTGGTTATCTGCAATTGATCCGGTAGCTTCTAATCAGGTTAATATTCAGAATAGTTCTATTACTTATTTAGCCACTCATTCATCTTTAATTAATAAAGGATTTTGTTTTGGAACAACAGGGGTAGGTTTTCCTGTTGCTCCATGTGTTCAGCAATAACAAGTGATTTAGACTTTTTTCTGTCGTATTGTCACACTTTTGTCAGTCAAAATAAGTCAATAAATAGAGTATTCTGCCAATATTTCTTTAAATCTTCATTAAAATGTAATGGCATATTGTTTGACTATTACAATCCAAATAATTGATAAAAATTAAAACAATATATTATGAGTAAAATTATAGGAATAGATTTAGGAACAACCAACTCGTGTGTTTCCGTAATGGAAGGGAATGAGCCAGTTGTAATTCCTAATGCAGAAGGTAAGAGAACGACACCTTCTATCGTAGCATTTATAGAGGGTGGTGAAAGAGCTGTTGGTGATCCTGCAAAACGTCAGGCAATTACTAACCCTGAAAAAACTATTTCTTCTATTAAAAGATTTATGGGGAACACTTTTGATCAAGTAACAAAAGAAATCAAACGATCTTCATACAAAGTTGAAAAAGGAGATAACAATACACCAAGAGTAAAGATTGACGATAGGTTATATACTCCTCAAGAAATTTCAGCAATGGTACTTCAAAAAATGAAGAAAACTGCTGAAGATTATTTAGGAATGACTGTTACTGAAGCAGTAGTTACAGTTCCTGCTTACTTTAACGATGCACAAAGGCAAGCAACTAAAGAAGCTGGAGAGATTGCTGGTTTAACAGTCAAAAGAATTATCAACGAGCCAACAGCAGCAGCATTGGCTTATGGATTAGATAAGAAAGATGTAGATCAAAAAATCATTGTATTTGATTGTGGTGGTGGAACGCATGATGTTTCAGTATTAGAATTAGGTGATGGTGTATTTGAAGTGAAATCTACAGATGGAGATACGCACTTAGGTGGAGATGATTTTGACCAAGTAATAATTGACTGGTTAGCAGAAGAGTTTAAGAAAGATGAGTCAATTGACTTAAGAGAAGATCCAATGGCACTTCAACGTTTAAAAGAAGCTGCTGAAAAAGCAAAGATTGAATTATCTAGTACTACATCTACAGAAATTAACTTGC
>JAJCYN010000361.1 GCA_029262915.1 Flavobacteriales bacterium | reverse complement strand
AAAAAGGAAAATTATCGGTTATCCATATTATTTTATATTCTCTTGATTATAAGTAGAGAAAATATGGCTTTATGGGCGGGTTTTATAGCAATCGGAATATTGGTTGTTAACTTTAAAGATGTTAAAAAGAGATATATTCTCATTGGAGTGACTTTATTTTCATTCTTATTTTTTGCCATAGTAATAGGTTACATAATGCCAAATTTGGCAATTCAATCCGAGACGGTGTACATGCATTTTAAATTCCCTCCATTAGGAAGCAACTTTATGGAGGCAATAATTAATATTTTTAGGCATCCTTGGGATGTTTTTGTAGCACTTTTTACGAATCATTTAAATAACCCAAGTGCCTCAGGCGTTAAAAATGAATTTTTTACCGTTCTTTTATTATCTGGAGGCATTGCCTTAATTAGAAAGCCACAATATCTTATTGCTTTATTGCCAATTTTTGGTCAAAAATTGTTTCATGATACCTATACGCATTGGGGGCTTTCTTATCACTATTCAATAGAGTTTGCACCTATCCTTACAATAGCATTATTTGAGTATTTTTCTGAAAAACAAAACAAGCATACTTTAAAATATGCTATAATTGCCGTAGTCGCTTGTTTTACCATTAATATTGTAAAAATTGAAAATAGACTCCCTGGCTGGTATGATAACATTGGACTCAGGTTTTATGCTAAAGAACATTACCTAACACCTTATAAAGTCACAGAGATACAAAGAGCATTAGCCTTAATACCTCACGATGCAAAGGTTTCTGCAGAGTTTAATTTGGCTCCCCACCTTGCTGCAAGAAAATCAATTTATGAATATCCAAAAATTTTTGATGCAGAATATATTGTGCTTTGTCCAGGGGGTATTACTTACCCCCAGTCGAAAAAGCAATACAAACAGATGTTGCAAAAATTAATTAATTCTTCAAATTGGAATACAATTGTGAAAAATGAAAGTGTTATTCTTCTGGAAAAGAGCTTTACCCCATTGAAAAAAGAAATAAAAACTATTAAAAAGGAAGATTAAAGCGAATTTAGAATGGTTTAAAACAGTCAAAACCTGAGTGAAGGGAAAGAAACGAGCCGAAGAAAAAACACTTGGCAAAAACAATATTTATAATAAAGAAAAGGGAATTATAATAAACTTCTTTTTTAAGGAAATTAATTTCTGAGCATATATTTTATATTCCTATCAATATTCTCATCAAATGAAATGTTTCTTTCTTTTGCCTGTTTTTTTATTTGCTCTACCCAAGTACTGTCGTTTCTAATTTTATAATCCTGTAAATGATATTCAAATATTGGATTTAGTTGAGTTTCGTTTTTTTGTTTTAGAAGATACAGAGCTTCTCTTTTTAGCATTTCGTGGGTTGATATTTTTCGCTCTTGGGCTTTTCTTTTTATTATCGTTTTGTTATCCTTATTGGAAAGAGATCTTTTGACAAAGTTATGAAAGGAAAAAGAACCTATATAAGGGAGGATTGGTCTAATCGAATCCTTTTGGACTAAATCATTAAATATAAATCTAGCAAATTCTGAACCTTTATAAAAATTTCCAGCACTATTCATATGGGCTAAATCGGTGAAAATAGTATTCATATTTCCAGTTGCGGAATTGTCTAAATCAAGAAATAAAACTTTTGATTTGTATTCAGAATAGATTGTTCTCATAATATTATTAGCCTGCTCTATGGTTTCGGATGTTGGGTCATTTTTTGAGAGAGAAAAAGGCTGCGTGCTTAATATTACCTTTGAATCATATAACAAACACATGTCTACTATTGTTTTTATGTTTCTTTCAAAGGGAATAAGCTCATCTGAATTACTATAATTTTCTTCTGTTTTGGGCCTGTCTTTAATCATGGTAGCATCACCTAAAAACACCCAATCAGGGATTCTGGAGAATTTATTTTTTAAAATCCGATACAAAACGCTAATTCTTATAGGAATTTTATCAATTATCCTGGGTTCATGAAAATATGTTAAAGAATGGGAATAATCATTTCTAAAAAAATCTTTTGGTGTATTTCGAATTCGACCCTCATTCCAACCATGATGAATAAGAACATAATCAGGGTTAAAATCTCTTACATTAAGAATATAATTGGTCAGAGAATTAGCGCTTGTCCAACCGCTTACACCAAAATTAAGAACTTCAAATTGAATAGAATCCTTTGAAAATTTATTCAGTTGATATTCTGTTATTGCCGGATACCCTCTTTCTGTTGTGGAACCACCAATGCAGGCTATTCGAACTTTGTTGCTTGGGTTTTCAAGTACAAAGTCTTTTCCAATAAACCCCATATTGTTGAATTCCGTAGTTTTTTTTATTTTTCCACCTACCTCATAATCAATTCCAGGATTTCCTGTATAAGCTAAGAAGGGGTGCCCCTTATACTTTGCAAATTCCTCGTAGGTTTTATTGGCAAATAAACCAAGTTCTTGTTTTTCAACCTCTTTATAAAAAGTAGTAACATATATTCTTGTAAACAGTTCTATAATAATAAAAAATAGAATTACGAAAAAGAAAAAAGAGAACGATAGGTTAATTTTTTTTGAGAATAATACCAGTCCTAGTGAAATAATAAACAAAATGGAGCTATATTCCCAAAGTAAGGCAGTTTCATTTAATATAAATCCAGAAACAGCAAAAAAAGGTCTAAAAAGAGGAGGAATGAGTAGCAAAGAAATCGACAAACCAGTTTTTCCAACAAACGAAATGAATTTTTTTTCGAATTCTAGAGAAGTTGATGCTGTTTCTTGATTATTCATGAATACTTAAAATACATTCTCTAAATCTTCAACCTTATAAGAATGATTTCGTTCTTTATAATATGACCCTTCGTTTTTCTTTTTTAAGAATAATTCATCTTTCTTTTTAAAAAGCCTAGAGGTCAATGCGATAGGAACTAAAAAAACATAAAAAATAACGGACAATAATATTTTTGAATTAACTGTCCCAAGTATTAAAGCTATTTTATCCCAAACCCAAACAATTTTTTCAGCGAGGGATGAGGATGCAATACTTATAACAGCGATACCTAACGCTATAGGTAAGAGAATGTTAATCTTAAACAAAAAATAACACCCCATTAAACCAGCAACGATGACTAGGATGACTAAATATTTATTGGTTTTCTCCATTAATTAAAATAGGGTATAAATAAAGGGAGCAATTGCCGAACCACCACCAATAACAATTAATACACCAATAAGTAAAAGTATAAGGATAACAGGGGCAAGCCAAAACTTTTTTCTAACTTTCAAAAATGCCCATAAATCTTTTAAAAAATCCATAAATCAATTAATCTAAAACGAATTCCTCTTGCCAATGGTCCTTTTCGGTCCAGTTGGGTTGATCTTCTTTTTTTAATATATAATTATTCAAAACTAAGTAATCCATTTCAGTTCGCATAAAACACCTGTAGGCATCCTCAGGATCACAAACGATGGGTTCTCCTCTAACATTAAAACTTGTATTAATGACTAAAGAACATCCTGTTTTTTGTTTAAAGGTATTAATCAATTCCCAATACTTAGGATTGGTCTCTTTATGTACGGTTTGAATTCTGGCAGAAAAATCAACATGAGTAATGGAAGGAAGGGTAGAGCGTTGTTGGTACAATTTTTCCTTCATAGGCAGTGAAACGTAATTATTGCTCATTTCTTTCCTAATTGATTCTTTAACGGGCTGAACAGTTAGCATATAAGGAGAAATGCCTTTAATGTTAAAATACTTTTCTGCATCTTCTGCTAAAACAGAAGGAGCAAAAGGCCTAAAGGACTCTCTATATTTTATTTTTAGATTCAGTTTCTTTTGCATTTCTGTGTTTCGGGGATCACCAATAATACTTCTGTTTCCTAAAGCCCTAGGTCCAAACTCCATTCGTCCTTGAAACCATCCTATTATTTGTCCTTTATCTAGATATTCAGCTGTGTTTTTACAAGCTTTAGAAAAAGTATTTTGTTTAGTAAAAGTAGCTTTATATTTTTTTAAAGTCGTTTCTATCTCTTTATCACTAAACTCACAGCCCAAATAAGAGCCTTTCATGGCGTCTTGTTTGCTTTTGTCTATATTCCGTTCATTATCAAAAGAAATATAATAAGCAGCTTGAGCAGCACCAAGAGCTCCGCCAGCATCTCCAGCGGCTGGTTGAATATATACATTTTCAAAAATGTTAGTGTTAATTAATTTTCCATTGGATACACAGTTTAATGCAACACCTCCGGCTAAACACAAGTTAGAAGAACCTGTAATTTTTTTCGCTTCTTTAGCCATTAATATTACCACCTCTTCGGTAATAATTTGAATGGCAAGCCCCAAGTTGCAATGCACTTGTTCAAAATCAGATTCTTTTTTCCGGGTAGGAACCCCAAAGAGTTTCTCCCATTTTTTATCGTTAATCATACGCAAACCAGTGGCGTAATTAAAGTAAGCTTGGTTTAACCAAATCGAGCCATCTTCTTTAATGTCTATTAAATCTTCTTTAATGATTTTAACGAATCGTTGTACCTCTTCAGAATTGGGATCACCATACGGGGCAAGCCCCATTAGTTTGTATTCGCCAGAGTTTACCTTAAAACCTAAATAGTAGGTAAAAGCAGAATACAACAAACCTAAAGAATGAGGGAAGTGCAACTCTTTTAACACCTCGATTTTATTTCTTTTTCCATGAGCAATGGAAGCCGTAGCCCACTCACCAACCCCATCAATGGTTAATATTGCAGCATCCTCAAAGGGAGAGGGGTAAAATGCACTTGCGGCATGAGACAAGTGATGTTCTGGGAAAAGAAATTTAACTTTTTTCTTATTGTAAGGTTCAACTTTTTCAAGTTCTTGGTGCATTAAACGTTTTAAAAACATTTTTTCCTTTAACCAGACTGGCATTGAAGAAAGAAAAGAACGAATCCCTTTAGGGCTATAACCATAGTAAGTTTCTAAAAGACGTTCAAATTTCAACAAAGGTTTATCGTAAAAAACAATAGCATCTAATTCGTCTAAGGTTAAGCCAGCTTCTTCTAAGCAATATTTTACCGCATTTACGGGAAAAGAAGCATCTTGTTTTTTTCTTGTAAAACGCTCTTCTTGCGCAGCTGCAATTACCTCATCGTTTTGGACAAGAGCCGCAGCAGAGTCGTGATAAAATGCAGAAATACCAAGTATATTCACTTCTTACAATATTAGAGAGCCAAAATAAACTATTTATAAATTTTAAACAATATCATCCTGTTATTGTTTTTTGTTCACTTGTTTAGTTCGAAATTCTTTATCTAGAAAATTTAAACGTTTTTTGGACCAAGATTTCAGGTAGATAATTTCATCATTATGAGTTTTTCCCGCATAATAATTTGGCCAAAAATCAGGAGAATTTAGAACTGGCCATTTTTTAAAGTTAATATCATTGGAACTAGAGCAAATATTAGTTAAGGAATCAATTGTATTACTAATGTTCTGATTAGATAAAACAGTTTCCCTTAATTCAAAATACCGGTTGTGTAATTGGTTTTGAAATGTACTGTCATTTAATAATTTTTTCCACCAAAAAGGAACATATTTGTCTGTGTTATAAACATATCCTTCAGGGTTATATCCTTTATGATAATTGGCTAATCCAAAGGAAAAATTATAATCCCAAATAGGCCCCATATAAAATTTAGGAGTACTATTAGCAATATCTTTATTGTAAATAAATGTACTTAACCGATACCCATCAATGTTTTTAGCAACTTCATTAATAATTAAGTGATCCACAAAAGAATTAAGATCTAAATAATTGTACATACTATCATTGTTGTAAATATGTTCTTCAAAAATATTAAATTGAGTTTTTATGGTTTTTTCCATTGTTGAATCTACTTTATTCTTCTTAGGAGAGTAAACCATATAAGATGCAGGAATAGCTGAGGTATCTCCTTTTAATGGGTAGCTAGATTTCCAGTTATTTCTATCAATTTCTAAAACATATCCTCCCTCAAGTTTTGCAATATTTTTTTTAGTTAAATTTACTTTAGGAATGTTGATATGATTCGGACTAATTTGAACCTTTTCAGTTAGCATGTATATCCCTCGATAATTGTTATTAATTACTAAATTGACAAATTGAGTACGCGGAGCATAATTCCCCATTTGAGCATATAGAGAATAGGATAGGGCATTTCTTATTAACGATTTATCGGCATAAGGACCGTACAAAACCCATTTCTTTGAAGTAGGTAAATCGAGTAACGATACTGACTTTTTTTTATTGGTATTATCATAAACATTGAATCCGTATGATTTTTTTGCAAAAGATTGAGAGGTATTACCTCTAAGTTCTATTTTAATCTGATGAAAAATACCCGAATCTGAAAGTAGATTAATATTAGAGCTATTGTTTAAAATGTTTAATGATGCTTCTATTTTTGGTTCATCAAGAATTGTTGTATTGTTCGTGTTTATTTTAAGAATAGGAAGCTCGGATTGACTAAAATAGTTATTGGGTTTTTGTATCTCGAAAGATGGCTGTAAATCATTATTTTGGCCTTTAGATAGAAAAGAAAGTTGTTTTTTGTTAAGGTCTATCCATT
>JAJCYN010000360.1 GCA_029262915.1 Flavobacteriales bacterium | reverse complement strand
AGCCAATGAGAGGGTAGTTCGTAAGATGATCTTGATAAGATAATAACTAGTATGAAGAATAAAAATCTAAAACTAAAGCCATGAAGAAATTACTTATTTCAATTATCATTTTTCTATTATTTTCTCAATATATATTTTCACAATGCCAGATGATTATCCGACCAGATTCTGTAAAAGGACAAGATGTCTCGGTGTTTAGCGGTTCATGGAATACTTCTTTCCAGAACGACAGAGACTTTCTTTTTGCATCTGCATGGACATATAGTGGTTCACCAGCAGTTTGGAGAAGTTTTATTCAATTTGACCTAGATTCTTTGGCTAATTTAGGTTGCACTGTAATTAGTGCAAAATTAATTCTGCAAAGTACAGGAAGTGCTAGCCAATATCATTGTGGAAGTGGAAGCACAACAGTTCCGTGTAATACAAATCAATTGGATTTCTCAAGAATAATAGAGCCTTGGGAAGAAGATACGCTTCTTTGGAACAATCAACCACAAGTTACAAGTAGTAGCTCCACTACTGATTTAATTGTAATACCCAACGAAATTAATCCTTTTGCCTCTTATGAGGTTGAAATAACCGACATGGTTAATTTCTGGCTAACCCAACCCAATTTGAATTACGGAATGCGCTTTGCTCTATCAAGTGAATCCTTTTATAGTCGAGTAGCTTTTGCTAGCTCAAATAATACTAATCCTAATCTAAGACCGATGTTAGTATTGGAATTGAGTTGTCCTAACTCATGTGCTAATTTAATTGAAGGGTATGTTTATGATGATGTTAATATGGACTGTAATTTTGATGCTACAGAAAATGGTTTAGCAAATTGGATGGTTGAAATTCAGCCAGGACCATTTTATGCAATTACTGACACGAATGGTTACTATTCTGCTTGGGTAAATAGCAGTAGTTATACGGTAACTCAATTCATTCCAAATACAACCTTATGGAATGAGCTTTGCCCTATTCCTTACCAGTATAATCTTTCTACTATGAACTATGGAGATACGACAAGTAATGTAGATTTTGCAGTTCATGCTGACTCTTATTGCCCCGAATTAACACTTGATATTGGTACAGGTTTTTTTAGAAAAGGACACGTATCTCCTATGCACGTACAATACTGTAATAATGGCAATCAAATAGCAACAGGAGTTTATGTAACCATCGATTTTGACCCATCATTAACACCAATACTATCTACCGTTCCATGGGAAATGCCACAAACAGGTAATGTTTACGAATTTTTTATTGACACATTAGATGTTGGTCAATGTGCTGATTTTGTCATTGATGTTCAGGTAGGATTAAATGTATTTATTAATCAAACACTTTGTGTTGAAGGTATAATAACACCAATATATAATTGCACTGAACCAATTGATTCTAATTGGGATAAATCAAGTGTCATGGTTACTGGCTATTGTGATAATGATAGCTTAGCTTGTTTTACCATTTTTAATACAGGGAGCACTTCAAATGGTAACATGCAAGGGAATTCAGATTACCGTATTTACGAAAACAATGTGTTAGTTTTTTCGGGAACCTTTCAACTTAACGGACAAGACAGCATTATGATTTGTTGGCCAGCAAATGGAAATACAATACGTTTAGAAGCAGACCAACGCCCAGGACATCCTGGTAATAGCCATCCTAATGATGTAGTTGAGGCTTGTGGAGAAGATTTACAAGGTAATTTTGTATCAGGGAATGTGTTGACCTTACCTTTAGATGATGATGATTTATTTGTAGCTATAGAGTGCCACGAAGTAGTATTCTCTTGGGATCCAAATGACAAAACTCCTATTCCGAAAGGAATCGATCAACAAGGTTATATTAGTGCAAACGATGAAATAGAATATCGTATCCGTTTTCAAAATACAGGAAATGATACAGCTTTAACTATAGTTGTTAGAGATACACTTTCTGAGTACTTAAACCCTATTACTTTTGTAAATGGAGTAAGCAGCCACAATTATACTTTTAATATGTATGGTAATGGGATTCTAGAGTGGACATTCAATAACATTATGTTACCTGATAGTAATGTAGATGAATCAGGAAGCCATGGTTTTATTAAATTCAGAATAAAACAACAACCTGGAAATGTTCCAGGAACAGAAATTAAGAACAGAGCGGGTATCTATTTTGATTATAACGATGTAGTTATGACCAACACAGCATTAAATACGATTAACACTATGACAGCTGTCTCTGTACCTAATATTTATGACGAACAACAATATGAGGTTAGTGTTTTTCCTAATCCATTTGTTAATGCAATTAATTTTGTTGTCAAAGGAGTAGAAGATTCATTTCATTTCACTTTATATGATATTACTGGAAAAACGATAAAACAACTAAACAACAATACTAACCAGTTAGTTATGGAGAGAGACAATCTTGATGCAGGAATTTATTACTATACTATTACTTCTAATAATAAAGTAATTGCCAATGGAAAAATTGTAGCACAATAAGTAGTTTAAATAGCTATGTAAAAACTATTAAGTAATTAGTGTAGAAGAAACTAGCATTTAAAAAACAGTTATAAACTAATATCAAAAAAATAAGTTCTACCAAATTAATTTGACAGAACCTTTGACTTGAATTATTAAATAAACTTAAAATAATGAAAAAAATAATATTTCTTATATCAATGTTAATTAATGTAATTTTCATTCATGCACAAATAACATTAATCCCCGATACTAATTTTGAAAACCACCTAATCTCTCAAGGCTTTGATTCGGGCGTTCTTGATGGAATGGTTCTTACCACTAATATTGATACTATTACACACTTATATATTATGGGAAATGGATTTAATCAAATAACCGACCTAACTGGTATTGAAGATTTTACTGCTCTAACTGATTTAAATTGTAAAAGCAATGATTTAATTAGTTTAAGTTTCACTCAAAACTTAAACTTGACTAATTTGGTTTGTGATGAAAATGCCAGTCTCACTACTTTAGATGTTACTCAGAATTCGGTACTGACTCTCTTGACTTGTTCAATAAACAGTTTAACCACAATAGACCTCTCTAACAATCCACTTTTATCTACGTTAGTTTGTGGTAGCCAATGGATAAGAAGTATAGATGTTTCTAATAACCCCGCATTAACTTCTTTTGACTGTTCTGTGAGCTCTTTATTAACTTGTATTAATATAAAAAATGGAAATAATATGAATATTACAAGTTTTTCAGCATGGGGGAATCCTATTCTATCTTGTATTGAAGTAGATAATCCAAGTTGGTCAACCTCTAATTGGACCAATATAGATGCTGGTGTAGCCTTTAGTAATTATTGTAATAATGGATGCAGCATCTGTAATATTATTCCCGGCTTTACTACTGTTAATAACGGAAGTGGTAATTATACATTTACCAACACTTCAATTACACCTAGTGGACCCTTTTCTGGACCCAGTGGGTCAAAATGGAATTTTGGTGATGGAACTTTATTAGATACTAGTATTCAAACGAGTCCAAATCATACTTTTCTTTCTAATGGAACATTTATTGTTGTTCTAGCTCAAGCAGACACTGTGCCAGGAGTTGTACCTAATGGTGAATGCTGGAATCACGCGATAGATACGATAACGGTGACTGGAGTTTCTAGCCCATTGCAATGCTTATCTGGATTTTCTTTCTATCCTGATAGTGTTACTAACAATATTATTGTTAGTAATAGTTCTACAGGCAATAACTTAACTTATTTGTGGGACTTTGGAGATGGCAGTACTTCTACTCTTCAAAATCCGAGTCATACCTATACCAGCACCGGTCCATTCTACCTTTGCTTAACTGTAGACGATGGAGCGGGTTGTAATGATATGTTTTGTGATTCCATTGGGGTGAATGGAGTTGTATTTAAACAAGCTGGGTTCGCTATTAATGTAATACCACCAACACTTATCACAGGAATAAATAATGAAATAGAATTAAATTCAATAACCACAATTTATCCCAACCCCAATAATGGAGCATTTACAGTAACGTTAGGTCAATTGATTGACGGGACTAAAGTTGAAGTGTTAAATTCTTTAGGACAACAAATTTGGAAACAAGAAAACATTAATGACCTAGCTATTCCTGTTACTTTAAAAGAAGCAACTCTTGGAATTTATTTTATTAAAATAAGTAACATTGAAGGTGTTAATACTAAAAAAATAATTATAAACTAGTCCGATAGGGCTGATGAAATGTAAATGCATTTTGGCAAAAACTAAAAAAAAGATAAGATATGAAAAAATTATTATTTACTAGTGTATTATTATTTCTATCATTAATTATATTTTCCCAAAATGGAATTTACCGGACTTATGAAGATTACAAAAAAAACAATATAGAAGATATTGGTGAATTTAAATACAATGGCAAGTCTGGTGCCTCAGCTCATCTTGATTATAAAGTAGAGGGTAAGAAAAAGAAATTTGAATGTAAAGACAAAGACTTTTGGGGATTTATGTATGAAGGGTATTTATTTAGAAATAATCATAATTTTGGAGGGTTGGCATATTTAGTTGTTTCTGAAGGGGATTACATATACTATGAAAATGGTCATTTTTTTATCAGTGTAATAGATGCCTTAAAAAAAGGAAAAACAAAAGAAATTAGAGCTAGACCTATTGGCTATTATCATCCCATTTCAATTGATTTAAATTCTAAATTTATATCAACAATAAAAGTTTGGGGGCAATTTAAAAAACTAGAAAAAAAGAACTCGCGGTTTACAGACTTAAAAACTTGCTTTGGAAGAGGTCCTGGTCAAGAAACAATAAGAGATTGTATCCATAAAGACATAAACGAAACTGAGAATTTCTATCCGTGGGACAAATTAATAAAGTATAGTTTCATTTGATATTAAAAAAGGTTAATAAATACATTTGCTAACAAAGAACTGTGGTAAAAAATAAATAATTTTTCAATTATTTTAGTTTTAAACTTGGATTAACGCTTCTATAAGTTTCATCATATTTCATACTTGAATTAGCAATTGCAAAAGATTGTTTGAGTAGTTTATTACAAACACCGCCAAATTGTTGATTTGGCTTTTAAGAATTCTACCTTTAATAGTTTAAGTTAGTCAATAATGACTTTGTCTTTCTCTAGTAGCCAAATAACTAACATTAATCTTACTCAAAACACTTTTTTAATTGAATTGTATTGCATGGATAACCAACTCGACAATTTAAGCATTTCACAAAATACTACTTTAAATAAACTGGGATGCTATAATAATCAACTTACCTGAATGGTAATAATATAAATTTCACTTATTTCAATGCCAATAATAACCCGAATTTAACTTGTATAGAAGTTGACAATGTTATCTTTTCGACTACTAATTGGACAATGATTGACCCTCAAACATCATTTAGTACTAGTTGCCCAAATTCCTGCATTGTTGGAATTAATACATATCGTTTGACTAATCTTTCATTTTACTACCCCAACCCGAACGGTGGAGCATTTACAATAACGTTGGATAAGTTGATTGATGGAACTAAGATTGAAGTATTAAATTCTTTAGGACAACAAATTTGGAAACAAGAAAACATTAAAACCTTTGCTGTTCCTGTTACTTTAAAAAAAGCAAATTCTGGAATCTACTTTATTAAGATAAGTAGTGTAGATGGAGTTAACATTCAAAAAGATAAAGTTGATTTATTACTAAAGATAATTTAACAGTTGGCGAACAAAAAATTACGATGAGTAACTTACATAGATCAAGTAAAAGAATTAAAAAATCATCCCCAAATTTGAGCAATCAATTCGTCCCAGAAAAGTAGGTGATTCGTCCCAATTCTCTTTAAAACTAGATTTTTTTAATGTTTTTATGATTTGTTTTGTGCTTTATACTATAATAAACATTGGAATTATAATAATTATGCGAAAAAAAATAGGGTTACTCTTAAGCACATTATTAATAGCGTTTAATTTATTCAGTCAACAATTTTCTTTTACAGAAAATTTATTTTCGGATATGACAACATGTGGTAATGGCAAACACATTAGTTGGACAATCCAAAATTTGGCAGGAACTTTTTCGAATATAGAAACTGTAGAATTAGATGTGTCATTACCAAATGGTGTTGCTATGGTTGTTTCTACAGGAACATTGAATTCTATCGCAATAACTAATACTGGAACAACAAATTCCCCAATATTTTTGATTCAAGGGCTTACAGGTACTAATTCATTTACACTGGAATTTGATGTAGAAGCTGAGTGCGATTTCTTAAATACTCCGACCACCACAATCAATCCCCCTAACAATTTGGATCCAAATACTACGGAAAAAGTATTACTTAGATTGTTAAATAATGGAATACCAGTGTCTCAAGTTGATCAGGAGGAAATAACCAATACTTATATAGTTAATTCTGCATTATTGACATTCAGCGGAGGTACAAACCTGGATTTTTGTAATGCTGATCTAGATACTGTGTACGAACGTCAGTATCATTTCGTAAATACTGGGGCTGTTCCATTTAGTGGGCAGGTGTATTTTAAGTCAGAGGTTGCACAACCTACCAATACAGAAATTGAGTTACTAAACGTAGGTTTTATATCAACAAATTTATCATTGGCTCAACCCACTAATATAACCACTCAACTTGTTGAGATTGTATTGAACGTACAAAATTTACAACCAAATGAAGTCATTATTTTTACTGAAGATTTCAAAATTTCAGGATGTGTTGATGATGATTATACTTGCGGATCTGGAGACCAAGCCCAGTTGGATAACATGACACGCTATGAACTTAATTATGGTTGTAGTGCTTCAAATTTATGTACTCAAAGTGGTAATTTTGCTCAAAATGTAGCGATAGCTTACATTAATTCTGAAGGGCCAGAATTGAAAATTGAATTACTAGATACAGGCTATCCAGTTTGTGTTGATGAAGATTATCAACGAGAATTGAAAATTACAAACATTGGGTCTGGTTTAGCATCAGATATTAAAGTTCAGTTTCTTCGTGCAAGTGCTATTTCTGTAACAAATATCGATGTTAATTCAATTCAGCTAGATGATGATCCCTTTTTTGGAAGCCCATATACAGTTCCAGGTGTATCAGGAGTTGATTTAATTCCAATTCCATCTTTCGGTACAGGAACAATAGTTCCTGGAAGTACATTTTCTATAGGGCGATCTTTGGCACCAAATGAAGTTATTTATTTAAGATACAATGAAATTTTTAACTGTATCAATGAGAGTGATTATGAGAATCAATTTGGAAAAGAAACGCACATGCATGCAGAATTTCGTCAAGTTTTATTTGAGAATTCGTGCAAAAGCGATAGAGTTAGT
>JAJCYN010000359.1 GCA_029262915.1 Flavobacteriales bacterium | reverse complement strand
GAAAAAGACAATGTTTATCACATTAAAAATAGTACGATTGACATTATTCCAAGAGTCAGAAATGCGAACAACAACACAACAGTATTTGTGAACTCCGAAATTAAAACTGCTGGTAATTATGTGTTAGAAAATGACAAAACTAAGATTGGATTAGCTTACAATTATAATCGTTCAGAATCTGAATTAACTTATTTGTCTTCAACTGAAATTGATGAAATAATTAATACCAATTCAATTAATATACAATACATAGATTTAACAAATGGAACTATTCAATCTGCATTGAGTAACTTAAACATTGGAAAAAAATATTGGAAATATTGTATTATTTTAGCTTTGCTTTTTTTAGCAGTTGAAATAGTTTTAATAAAAATCTTCAAATAATGAACGCTTTAATTAAATCTGCGAAAGTAATCGATAGCAACTCTAAATTTAATGGAAAAACAGTTGATATCCTTATCGAAAAAGGCATAATTAATAAAATTGGAACCAACCTTAAAAATTCAAAAAAATACCAAGAAATAAGTTTTAAAGATTTGCACGTTTCTACCGGCTGGTTCGATATGAGAGCTAACTTTTGTGATCCTGGTCACGAATACAAAGAAGATTTAAACTCAGGACTAAAAGCTGCTGCCAAAGGTGGTTTTACTGGAGTAATGATAATGCCTGATACTCATCCAGCAACTTCCTCAAAAAGCGGAATTGAATACATTATCAATAAAACAAAAGGAAATATTGTTGACGCTTTACCAGCTGGAAGTTTATCACATAATTGCGAGGGAAATGAAATAGCAGAAATGTACGATATGCATTCTGCAGGAGCAGTTGCATTTACCGACAATAAAAAAAGCATCTCAAAATCGAGCTTATTGAACAGGGCATTATTGTACAGCCAATCCTTTAATGGTTTAATAATTGATTTTCCGAACGATAAAGAATTAAGCAACCACGGACAAATAAATGAAGGTGTTATTAGTACTGAATTAGGGCTAAAAGGAATACCTGCATTAGCCGAAGAGTTAATGGTTAATAGAGATATTTACTTAGCAGAGTACTGTAATGCAAGCATTCACCTCTCAAACATCAGCACCAAAAAATCGGTTAAGCTAATTAAAGATGCTAAGAAAAAAGGGCTAAAAATTACAGCAGATGTAAACTCATATCACTTGTTATTAGATGAAACTGAACTACTAAATTTCGATAACAACTGTAAAGTAATTCCGCCATTAAGAACTAAAGATGACATCAAAGCATTAATTACAGGATTAAAAGATGGAACTATAGATGCTATTTGTTCAGATCATGTACCAGAAGACATTGAGAACAAGCAATGTGAATTTGATAATGCAGCTTTTGGAATGATAAACTTACAGACTTCTTTTGCTCTATCAAACACAAGTTTGAACGGAAAACTTACACTCCAAGAAATCATAATAAAAACGACTTCAGCTCCAAGAGAAATACTAAACATTGATAATCCCTCGATAAAAGAAGGCGAACAAGCCAATCTTACTCTATTTAATCCTAAAGTCAAATGGAGTTTACAAAAAGAAGATATTTTATCCAAATCGAAAAATACGCCATTAGTTGGAAAAGAATTAACCGGAAAAGCTTACGGAGTTATCAATAATAACCAGCTTTTTCTAAACTAATAAGCCTCTATCTCCTTATCTATATTTAATCTTATTAAGATTAAATAATTCTGTGGTTTTTATTATATTTGGTTTTCTCGATTTTTAGCTTTGAATAAAACCACAAATAAAAATATTACCGAAACCATTGATAAAGATAATTTGGAATCGTGGGAAATTGCTAGAATCAGACCTTCCGATACTTTATCAATAGCTCTTAGGACATTAAAACAATCTAAAGAGATTAATTACCATCAAGGGATTGCTTGGGCAAACGGAAATATAGGAGCAGCATACATATGGCTTTCTAATTATGAAAAAGCATTAGAATTTACATCATTAGCACAAGAATTATTGCATGAAGCCAATGATATGCAGCACGAATCGGAAATATTTTATAACCTTTCTGTTATATTTTATTTTTTAGGAGACCATGAGAAACAGCTTAATTATGCATTTGAATCATTAAATTTAGCTAAAAAAATAGGTTATGCCTCTGGAAAAGCTAATGCTCTCAATGGAATTGGATTGGTTTATTATACTAATAACGAAAATGAAAAAGCCATTGAATACTTAACCAAAGGAGTGGAAATTGCTAAAAAAATTGATGACAAATCTTCTTTATCGAGAATTTTAGATGGCATTGGACAATCATATTATAATCTTGGTAAATATGATAAAGCTTTAAAATTTAAAAACGAATGTTTGCTTGTTCTAAAAAAAATGGGCGAAAAGGGCATTGATGATTATGCATTCGATGGAATTGGTCAAATTTATCTAAAAAAGAAAGATTTTAAAAATGCATTAGAAAACTTTAACAAAGCGCTTAGCATTAGAAAACAAATTGGGTTTAAATCTGGAGAAGCCGAAACTTTAATGCATATTGGAGAAACATACTTTATTTCAGAAGATATTGATTCAGCCATAAAATTTTTAAACGAATCAATAATCATAGCAACCGAAAATAATTTCTATGAAATAACTTATCAGTCTCACCTTCTTCTATCTGAAATTTATGAAAAAACGGGCAACTTAACCTCTTATATAGAACATTTTAAGGCTTATCATGAAGCAAGAGAAAAATACAATGAAGAGAAAGAAAACAAGAAAATAAAAACTTTTGAGTTAAAGGGTCGTTTAGAGCAAATGAAAGTTGAAAAAGAACTTTTAGAGCAAAAAAATGATCAATTAAAAGATTACTTTAAAGATGTTCAAACACTTAGTCAGATAGGAAATGAAATAACTTCTTCGTTAGATTTTGAGGCTATTTTTAATGTTATTTATGAGCGAATAAATTCGTTGATGGATGCTCAAGGTATTTTCATTGGAATTTATAACGAAGATGCAGCTAAAATTGAAGTTCGTTTGGCACTAAATCATGGAAAAAGAGATAGTTATTTTGAATATTCTATGGAAGACAATGATAAGCTTCCTGTTTTAGTGGTTAAAAACAAAAAAGAAATTCATATCAATGATTATCAAAAAGAAATTTCTGATTATATAAAAAATGAAGATGTAAGACACAACCCTCCAGAATCATTAATTATTCTTCCATTAATGGTTAAAGAAAATGTAAAAGGAGTTTTGTTAGTTCAAAGTGAAAATAAAAATGCTTTCTCTACTCACCACTATAACATTTTAAAAAGTTTTGCAAACTATAGTGCCATTGCTCTTGACAATGCTTCTTTGTATGAAGTGATGGAAGATAAAGTAAAGGCTAGAACTGCTGAGTTAGAGCAAAACTATAAGAACATTGAGTTGCTCTCAAAAATAGGGCAAGAACTGATCTCTACATTAGATTTTGGGAGCGTAACCAAGCGCTTGTACAAAAATATGAACAAATTAATGGACGCTAACATTTTTGGAGTTCGCTTATTTGATGAGGAGAAACAAGAAATTAATTACAAATACGATTATGAGGATGGGAAAAGGTACGAAGAAATGATTGTATCTATGGATGATGATGATAACTATTCTGTTTGGTGTATAAAAAATAATAAAGAAATTTTCATTAACGACAATACAACAGAATACACCAAGTATGTAAAAAAAGTAGTAGTCGTTTCTGGTGAATTTCCGTTATCAGTAATTTTTTATCCATTGAGAAAAGGAGATAAAGTAATTGGACTAATCACTGTTCAGTCTCTAGAGAAAAATGCTTACACCAAATATCATTTAAATATTCTAAAAACCCTAGCTCATTACACCGTTATTGCTTTAGAAAATGCTAGGAATTATGAAATAATGGAAGCTGAGGTTCAAAAAAGAACTCAAGAAATTATTGAGCAAAAAGAGGTTATAGAAGAAAAAAACAAACACATTACCGATAGCATTCATTATGCAAAAAGAATACAGGATGCTACCTTACCCGATTTAGGTTTAATGAAAAAGTACCTTGAGAATTCATTTGTTCTTTTTAAACCAAAAGATATTGTAAGTGGTGATTTTTATTGGATAGAGAAAAAAGCTGATGAAATTATTTTTGCGGTAGTTGATTGTACAGGACACGGAGTTCCAGGTGCATTTTTGAGTTTGATTGGACACAACAGCTTAAATCAAATCGTAAATGAACTAAACATTATAAAACCTTCTGAAATTTTGGAAGAGCTTAATAAAAGTGTTTATAAAGCCTTGCAAAATGATTTATCCGAGGGGCACATTCAAGACGGAATGGACATGTCCATTTGTTCATTAAATATGAAAACGAATGTTTTACAATTTGCCGGAGCATACAATCCATTGTATTTAGTTAGAGATGAAACCATTCAGGAAGTAAAAGGGGATAAAATATTTATTGGATCTGGAGATGAAACCAATGATAAAAAATTCCAGAACACCACCATTCAATTAGAAAAGGATGACTGTATTTACTTGTTTTCTGATGGTTATGCCGATCAATTTGGAGGACCAAAAGGAAAGAAATTTAAATATGCTCGATTTAAAGAATTACTACTTCAAATCAATGAAATGAATATGGAAGAACAACATCAAAATTTAGACTCTACTATAAACAAATGGCAGGGAGATTTAGAACAAATAGATGATGTTTGTATTATTGGAATTAAGGCTTCT
>JAJCYN010000358.1 GCA_029262915.1 Flavobacteriales bacterium | reverse complement strand
ATATTTTCGATGGAATTGATATTACTTGGAACAAAATTAAAGGTGGTGCTGAAATTGAGGAATTAATTACTGAGGCTAATACTAATTTTGATGCAGAAGTCCCTGAAAAGATTATTCCTATCCTTCTAAAATCATATAAACTACTCGATGAAACACCTTTCATAACAGGTGATTGGGAATCTGCTCATAATAACTATTATAGATGGATTAAACTAAATGAAATAAGGGGCATAATTTCAGCTTGTGTTGGCCTTTTTGTTGAAGTTACAGCGAATGATTACAGTGCAGCTACAGGAACAAAAATAGAAATAACTACCCGTGCAGTCAATAGAAGTACCCTAAAAGTCGAACTAATTGATGTGAAATATGGTGGAAAAGATACAACAATAAATATGGGCTTAGAAAACAATCAAGCCTTTAGTTTTAAGAGTAATTATACTTGTCCCACCGCTAACAACACCAACCCTTATTGGTTAAACCAAAATTTTGAAGGACTATATACTGTGACTTCACAGGTTTTAATCGGAATTCCTCAAAACCGTTCTTTAAATACGGTTTTATTCACTTTTAAGATAAATGACATCTATTTTCCGATGTTTAGAAAGGTTGTTTATAAGCATACTGACCGGGTAAAAGGAGAGATTTATCAACCATTTGTTGTTTTACCCAAAGTAACCGCTAATATTTCTGATAACGTTTATATTTTTTCTGATAATAAAACAAAAGAAATTAAAGTAACACTCCAAGCACACAAAGAAAATGAAACAGGAAATGTTTCTTTAAGTCTTCCTAGTGGTTGGAAATCTGAACCTTCATCCATTCATTATGAATTAGTAACTAAAAATGAAGAAAAAACGGTTATTTTTAATGTCACTCCATCAGCTAGCGAAAGCATTGGAGAGGTTAAGGTAATTTTAAATAACTCCAAAAAAACAGCAAAAAGTTTAGTAATCATAGAATATGACCACATTCAAACACAAACTTTGTTGCCAGAAGCCAAGGCCAAATTAGTTCGTTTAAATGTAGCAATTAAGGGTAAAAACATAGGGTATATTAAGGGAGCCGGAGATGAAGTTCCTACTGCTTTAGAACAATTGGGCTACACCATTACGATGCTTGATGAAAGCAGCATAAAAAATAATGACCTATCACAATACGATGCCATTGTTGCGGGAATAAGGACCTATAACACCAATAGTTATATGCCTTCCGTTTACAGCAAACTAATGGAATACGTTAAGAATGGTGGTAATTATGTGGTTCAGTACAACACAAACAGAAGGGTAGATACAAAAACATTGGCTCCCTACCCTTTAAAATTATCAAGAGATAGGGTTACTGTTGAAGAGGCTAAAACTACTTTCTTAGCTCCTGAAAACCCTATTATGAATACACCTAATAAAATATTGGAAGCTGATTTTGACAATTGGGTTCAGGAAAGAGGCTTGTATTTTCCTAATGAATGGGATGAAAATTATACGCCAATATTAGGATGGAATGACCCCAATGAAGAAATGGTAAAAGGGAGTTTGCTCGTTGCCAATTATGGAAAAGGAAGTTTTATCTATACAGGAATTTCTTTCTTTAGAGAATTGCCAGCTGGTGTTCCAGGGGCGTTTAAACTGTTTGCGAATATTGTTTCTTATGGAAAGTAAATGAGTGAAGGATTTAATGAGTTAATGATAAAACAATGACAGAAAAAGAAATTTTCATAGAAAAAATGAGAAAACGAACTAAAAAGTTTGCCGTAAATGTCATTAGATTCTGTGATTCGTTAAAAACCTGTAAAGCTTCTGCAGTTATAACTTATCAATTGGTTAAATCAGCAACATCAACAGGGGCTAATTACCGTGCTTCTTGTAGAGCTAGATCTAAAAATGAATTTTTCAGTAAAATATGTATTGTTGTCGAAGAGGCTGACGAATCGGAATATTGGTTAGAAGTAATACAAGATTCTAATTTATCAAATGATTTAAAAGAATTAGAAAGACTCCTAATCGAATCTAATGAAATTGTTAGAATAATGTCCAAAGCTAAAAATTCAACTTCAAATAATAATTAAATCATTCACTCATTATACCATTGACACATTATGACTCTCCAAAAACCACCATTTTTCAAGAACTGGAAAGGACTTTACCTATTTGTTCTCGGCTTCTTAGCTGTGCTGATTATTTTGTTTCAACTATTAACTCAGGCGTATAAATGAGTATAGTTGATTGGATAGTAATGCTGGGTACTTTAGGGTTTATTGTGGCGTATGGCACATGGAAAACCCGTAAAAATGCCAACCTACAAGATTATTTACGTGGTGGCAATGAAATGAAATGGACTACTATAGGATTGTCTGTTATGGCCACCCAAGCCAGTGCTATAACGTTTATTTCGACCCCCGGTCAAGCCTATGAATCGGGAATGGGGTTTGTTCAGAACTACTTTGGATTACCCATTGCGTTAATTATAGTTTCTGCTGTTTTCATTCCCATCTATTACGAACTAAAAGTATTTACGGCTTATGAATATTTAGAGTCACGTTTTGGTATATCAAGCAGATTATTGGCCGCATTTTTATTTTTGGTACAACGTGGATTAGCTGCGGGAATTACTATTTATGCTCCAGCAATAATACTCTCAAGTGCTTTAGGTTGGAACTTAAGTTTGACCATTCTACTAATAGGAACACTAGTTATTATCTATACTGTTTCTGGAGGAACAAAAGCGGTTAGCTTAACCCAAAAGTGGCAAATGGGAGTTATTATGTCTGGTATGTTTGCTGCATTTTTTATCATTATTCACCAATTACCAGATTACGTTTCTTTTGGTGATGCCATTTCTGTAGCAGGTATTATGGGGAAATTAGATGTAATCGATTTTTCTATTGACCTAGACAAACGTTATACTTTTTGGACAGGAATAACTGGTGGTACTTTCTTGGCCCTCTCCTATTTTGGAACCGACCAATCACAAGTACAGCGTTATTTAAGTGGAAGTTCTGTTTATGAAAGTAGAATGGGCTTAATGTTTAATGCCATTATGAAAGTGCCCATGCAATTCTTTATTCTTTTTGTGGGGGTTATGGTTTTTGTGTTTTTTCAATACCAAGAACACCCTGTATTGTTTAATGAAAATGCTACTGTAAAGGTGTATCAAACAGAATATGCTGATGATATGAAGGCCATTGAAACTGAATACGCTGCTGTTTATAGCAAAAAGAAGGAGACTCTAAAGTTTGTGGTGGACAATTATGAATCTACCAATTATGATAAGGAGACTATTGACTACGCCATTGAAACAGTTAAAAGCAATGAGCTGGAGGCTATTGCTATTCGCGACAGGGCCAAAGACTTGGTTGGCATTGCTGTTCCTGATAATAATTCAAAAGACTCAGACTATGTGTTTTTATCTTTTATAATGAACTATTTGCCCATTGGGTTGATAGGCTTACTCTTGGCCGTCATCTTTTCGGCTGCAATGTCTTCCACTTCGGGAGAATTAAATGCATTAGCAACTACTACAACTATAGATTTTTATAAAAGATTGAACACGACAGAACATTCGGAAAAACATTATTTAATGGCTTCCAAGCTACTTACCGCTGTTTGGGGCATTGTGGCGATACTCTTTGCATTATTCGCACACTTAGTCGAAAATTTAATTGAAGCAGTAAACATATTGGGATCATTGTTTTATGGAACCATTTTAGGTATTTTTTTGATTGCGTTTTTCTTAAAGCGAATAAAAGGAAAAGCTACTTTTATTGGTGCACTTATTGCTCAATTTATTGTAATTATCCTCTTCTTTTTCGGACAACAAATCGGTTCATATCTTATGGAAAGAGAAGTAGAAGAAATAGCTTACTTGTGGTATAATGTTATTGGTTGTGGATTAGTTATTTTGTTCGCAATAATAATTAATCCTTTTGATAAAAGTGCTCCAAAATAAATTCATTAAATTATAGTACATTTAGACACCGGTTAAAATATTAATAATATAAATTAAAACGAATAAATTATGGCAGACCAAAAAGAATTAGATGCACACTATACCAGAATGGACAAAATATTTCGCTTAAGTTTAGGCGATAAAGGCGCATACAGTTGTGCAAGATTTGATGGTGATTTTTCTATGAGTACAGAAGATGCTCAATTAAAAAAACATCAGTTTATTGTTGATGGATGTAACATAGAGAAAGGTTCGAAAGTACTGGATATAGGTTGTGGATGGGGTGCATTTATAGATTATTTAAATGGAGTTGGTGCGGATACTGCTGGTGTAGTCTTAGCAAAAGGACAAGCTGATGCTTGTATGAAAAACGGGCTAAATGTTAAGCATATGGATTCTAAAGACATTACCCCGGAAACCTTTGGAAAATTTGATGCTGTAACGGCCATGGGAAGTCCTGAACATTTGTGCTCTGTAGAAGAATATGAAGCTGGGAAACAAGAAGAAATTTATAAAAAATATTTTAAACAGGTGGCCAGTTTACTTCCTGTAGGTGGACGTTTTTACTGTCAATCTATGGTATTTGGTCCTAATATGGTCGATTTTAAAGACATTCCTTTTGATAAAACTGACTTGAGCAAAAAAGAATTTAGCAACGCGGAATATATGGACATCATTTGTCGTGTATTTCCTGGGTCTTGGCTTCCTTACGGAAAAGAAGGATTAATTAATCCAGCTACGGATGAGCATTTTAAATTAATATCTGTTGACAGTGGTAGATTTGATTATGTAGAAACTATTCATAGATGGACGGCACAGTTTACTAAATTTAGTTTTAGAAAATATTTACTTTTTGCATCTTTAATTCCTGATTATTTATTCGATTCTACTTTTAGAGAGTGGATGCGCAGGTTTAAAATACAAGCTAACTTACATGTGTTTGATAGACATGTTTTTGACCACTATAGAATAGTTTTTGAAAAGGTAAAAGACTAAAAATAAATTGATTAAACAAAAAAGCCTCTATCTGTCGATAGAGGCTTTTTTTATCTTATTGCAAGACTATTTATATGCAGCCATTGCTTTTTCTATTCGCTCTTTATAATCAAATGGTTTACCACTTTTTTTAGCTCCAGCTTCTCCAACTTCGATCGCCTTTTTAGCACTTGTAACAGCTCCCGCATTATCTCCTGCGGCATGTTGCACATCCGCTTTTACCCAGTAGCTATACCAAGATTCTTTAGCTGTAATGGACTCATTAATCCATTTTAACCCTTCTTCTAAACGTTTTTTAGTAGATGCTGCATGCTTTGCCGCATTTCTATAAACACCAGCCTTATTATCATCAGTAACTTCAGCTACGGCTTTATCAATGTTAGCCCAAGCTTTCTTATCTACATCAACCTCAATTTTAATATCAATGGCAACAACATCCCAAGCCAATACTAAACTACCCGAAGTTCTAGTTAATTTTTCAAAAGAATAACGTAAAGTCTCTTGATACATTCCTTTAATAGGAAGTGTAGATAACGTAACTACATCATTAGCTTTATCATATTTTCCATCTCCCCAA
>JAJCYN010000357.1 GCA_029262915.1 Flavobacteriales bacterium | reverse complement strand
AGGATTTAGAGATTATCAATGGGCATTTAGTTACCATCACTCAAAAAGACTCTGTTTATATAGATGTTTTTCTAACAACAGACATCAAATCGAAATATGTTTTTCCTGGAACTTTTATTCGGGCAAAAGAAAATAATGAAGGTTGCAAAGTAATTGTTATAAAGAATGGTGATGGGTATTTTTCATACATATTATGTCCAAAAATCCCAATAGATCATATTTCATCAGGTAGTTTTATACATGGTGATTCGTTGTCTGATGTACAAACACATAGATTTAGGGATACCACAAGGTATGTAATAGGAACCTATGATACGATAAATAACAGAACAAGAGTGGATGTGCTGGACAAAGAAGCTGTAAGGATAGGTAAATTTGATGATGTAGGTAAACAAAAAAAGACAATAGTCATTTGTGAAAACACCATTAAAGTATTTGTACTAGAAGACAAATCTACTAGTGATAAAAAATTGATGCTTAATGCAATTAATATTAATAATGGTAATAACAGATCCGTAAACCCATCAATAATAACCGGTTCATTAGTATCAATTGAAGAATCTACTAACCCTTGTGGTTTTAATATTACTTATAAAGACTCTCAAGGAAAAACTAAAACACAACTTGTTTTAATCAACTAGAATAGATAACACAACTGTAGAATTTTGACTGGCTGCGGCTTTGTTGCTGGGTTGTGCTAATATCCCAGTGATTACATTTAGATTTTAATAAAAATATATCTCATAAAAAAACCAATTCAAATAAATGAATTGGTTTTTTTTGTTGGCCTAATAGAATCACTTTTTTTCGTTTTACTAATTTCTTAACCCCTTAATATTCACGATTAATCTGCTGTGTTTATTGATGTTGAGGCTATTTAATATAAAATTCTTGTTAAGTTTGATAAAGTAATATTAGGATTGATAAAGTAAATGTCCGTACATTTGTAAGTACATGAAAGGAACTTTAAATTATACAATTAGAATAATTAAGGGATCAAGAGCTAGCATTCAAATTGTACATCGTTTTGGACGAAGAAATGAAGTTAGATACTCAACTGGACATATTATTATGTCAAAAGATAATTGGGACATGGGCAAACAACGGGTTAGGTCAATTATTGCAGAAACAAATGCTTCTAAAATCAATCAATTCCTTGATAAAAAAGCACATTTAATTGGAAAAGAACTAAGCTCCCTATTTTTTGATAACCCAAATTACACAAAAGCTGATGTAATTAATCTATTGGATAGGGTTTTTGAAAAATCCCATAAAACAGAAAATAAAACACCTACATTAATAGAAGCATACGATTGGTATATAGATTATTTTGCAATTAATCCTAATCCAACAACATTAAGGCCTTTATCTAATGGTACTATTAGATCTTTTAAAACTAGTAAAAGAATTTTTAAAAAATACTCCAAAACACAAGGAGGGTTAGATTACGAAGATATCACTATGGACTTTTATAAGGATTTTCTAACCTATTTAAGAGGTCTTAAACACAGTAACAATTACATAGCAAATCATATTAAAAATCTAAAAACAATCTTAAATTTTTCTTTTTCTAGGGGGTACCACACAAACACTACTTATAAAAGAAGAGAATTTGCAAAGCCCTTTGAAAATGTAGATGCTATATTCCTTAACTTAGAAGAGCTTAAGGCCATTGAAAATCTTAACTTACCAAAAGGGCAAGATGTTTCAAGAGATCTTTTCTTAATTGGCGCACATACGGGACTTAGAGTGTCTGATTTCAATAATTTAAAAAAGGAAAATATAAAATCTATTGATGGAAGATATTATATTGAAATTGAATCTAAGAAAACAAAAACCAGATTGTTAATCCCCTGCAATTCAACTACTCTTAAAATCATTAAAAAATACGATTACGCTCCTCCTCCACAAAAAAAAGAACAAAACATTAATAGAGATTTAAAGATAATAGGTGAAAAAGCAGAAATTATAGACGAAATTGTTATTAGTAAAACTATTGCTGGTAAAATCAAAAAAGAACCTTTTTTTAAGTATCAACTTATTTCAACCCATACAGCAAGAAGATCATTTTGCACAAATGCTTATACAGCCGGTATGCCAACCTTAGATATTATGACAATTTCTGGACATCAAACCGAAAAGGTTTTTTACAATTACATAAAAGCAACTAGTCTTGAAAAGGCTAAAAAAATAGCTGAACATTCATTTTTTAACATATAAAACATCTTACATGACAGCAAAAGAATCTTTACTAAAATCACTTTATATAAAGAAAAAAATAGCAATTGCAAAACAGGACTTTAAAAATGGATTATACTCTCAATCAGAAATAATGATTATACTGGTTGGTTTTATAAAAGATCTTGGAGAATTAGAGCAAATAGATGATTTTTTATTAAAAAAATATTTTAAAAATAACAAAAATTAATAGAGTTAATATGAAAGATTCTTTTTACAACATTATAGACCCTGAAATATTTAATTCTATTTCTACTTCTGAAAAAATTAAATTTTTATTAAAAAA
>JAJCYN010000356.1 GCA_029262915.1 Flavobacteriales bacterium | reverse complement strand
TTATTCCCTCTTTTTTAAAATTCCTTTTATTGAACTTGGAAATAGGGTGGATGTGATCCTTATGAAAATCTCCGTTTCGATAATCAAGATGAGGATAAAGTAAAGAAAGTATAGGGAAGGCATACCTGTCTTCATACCAAGTGAATAACAAATTCTCGATGAATTCATCGTCAACCGTAATGCTTTTTCTAGTTTTAGTTAATCGCTTAGCAATAGCTTTTATAGGGAAGATTGCAGCACCATTTTTTATTTCAAGTTTAAGAACATCTCGAATTATTTTCAAAACACCATCCGCTTGACCTCCAAATATTCTATGAAGTAAAACTGAATGGAACCACTTCTTTATATCTTCTCTATCTTTTTCATAACTAACTTTCTTTGTAAAGTCTTTTGTTCTTCCACTCTGAAATAAGTAATATATTATTGGAAGAACTGCATTTTTGGAGGTTACATTCTTTTCAGCGTATCCAAAATCTCTTATTAATTCAAACGCAGTAACAATAGCCGTTCTAATATCATCCCAATTAGATTCAAATTCGAGTGCATTTTTCAAAGAAAAATTAGTTACACGAAACTTAATATCATCACTAAAAAGTAAAAGATAGGATCTCAAAATCAAATCTTTATTAATATCAAAACCGTAAGAATCCCAAATCTCGTCAATCAAGTTGTTTATTTCTTCTCTAGCATCTTTTGTTTTCCATCCAGCAATTGTTGTTGACATAATCAAGTCAGAATAATCTAACTTTTCACCACCACTGTTTATTCGTATGAAAATATTTAGGGCTTTATCATAGTCTTGATCGGTTTCTTGGTAATAATTTAATATGGGTGTTACATGCAAGACATCATGTAGTTTACTTAAAGTCTCATTTATAAATTCGTCATCTTGCCAATTATTTTCTTTGATAAAACTGTTTAATTTGAATGTACCCTGTGTTTCTAGCATTTTCCCTACTTCAAACCACTCACTAGAATTTAATTCTTTGAGATCATCCTTTGATAAAAATTTAAAATCATATAGTCGTCCATCATCAGAAACTTCATCTTCAGTATCATTCTGGGGTGCGAATTCTGTTATTTTAAGATAAAGTTTTCTTGTTGGTAATGCATATTCATTGTCTTTCCAAACAACTCTAGGAGTTTTATAAGCATAAGAACCTTTTAGGCCAATGTATAAAGCAGTAAGTCTTTGCTGCCCATCCAGTACAGCTTCAAAATCTGGTAAAACTGCGGTATTAACTTCCTCACAATGCGTATGGTACCGTTCTCTATATTTCTTTAACATTGAATAATACCTCTGGCTATTTTTGTTTTTCCCTTCTACTTTCCAAAAAAGTAATGAACCAATTGGGTAGTTCCTCATTAGCGAATCGAATAATAGCTCGATTTCAGTATGATCCCAAACAAATTCCCTCTGAATGGCAGGTAATAATAATTGTTGATATTCAACTTTGGTTATTGCGTTTGAGATTGTTATTGGTGGGATAAAAGCCATCAGTTATTATTTTAATGTTTATAAAACAAATCTACAATTATTCAGAAGGTATCGGAATAAAAATTTCTTTCTTTTGGGTTACTTCTGTAATTAGCTCATTAACCAGATTAAACTCATCTGGCCATTTTCGGATTCGCTTTTTAATTTCAGGATCTACATATTTCTCAATCCTCCAAATGTTTTTTGCAAAGGCATAATTCCCTTTATAAATATCAATATATTCTGCTAATTTTAATTCATGATACTCCTTTTTTAAACCACTCAATTCTTCCATTAATACTTCGACTGGAGGTATTTTTGGTGGTGTACTTTCAATGTCTTTGAGATATGGTGGTATTTTAAAACCTCTCTTTTTAGGTTTCTGGCTACCATTTAGTATGGCCTCTAGATAGCTATTGAATTTTTCTTGATCCTCAATGAAGTGCATATATCTTTCCAAATGAATTTTCCTTTTCTTTAGTTCTTTAGCCAATAAAATTAAATCTTGTTTATAATAATAGTAAACACGACCTCTTTTGAAACAATTTTTGAAGTGGAAATGTTCCCTTATAAATTTGCCAGAATCATAAGGTGCAGTTCTTATTACTTTCTGAATGTCATATGAATCAATCCACTGCCCCCTTTTAATACTAAGCTTCTCAAACTCTTTTGCAGCTTTATCGAGCGATTCTTTCTTAAAAGGTATTGATGCTGTTGGATTTGAGCTTCCCATAAGTCTAGAAACTAAACCTTTTAAGGATTTAATTTCTTTTAAAATTTTGTCTTGATTTTCCATAGTCTCCATAATAAAATTATACTGCAAATTTCATAATTTTTTATAAACGTAAGCTGAGCCGTAAGCTAGTGTTTTACAACTGATTATTCAGAATTGACATAATCATATCATGAATTGAAAATTATCTTCGGTCACAATGGATAATTTTGTAATGAAAGAGGCGTTTTTATTCAGGAAATTGATCTCTGGCCCCCGCTACAAGGAAGGTCCAAGTTGAAAAACTTGGACTTTTTTATTGGAATAAATCATGAGCTCGCTTGTGGGT